>JANPCA010000117.1:0-2200 GCA_031430715.1 Hyphomicrobiales bacterium
GCCTTGGCCCGCGCCTATGGCGGCCATGGCGAAACGGTGCGCGAGACGGAGGAATTCGCCGGAGCGCTGGAAAGATCCCGCGCCAGCGGCCGCCCCTCGATCATCCATTGCCTGATCGACCCGGAAGCGATCACGCCGACGCGGAGTTTGAGTGATATTCGCGAGGCGGCGACGAAGCCGGGGTAACTACCCCTTCCTGATCAACAGCTCCCTTGCCGTCGCCTCGTTGGTGATCAGCACGTTGCAATCGATGAGGCGGATGGAACCCAGCAGGCATTCGACCTTCTCATTGCCTCCCGATGCGATCACCCTCGTGGGAACGCCGCGCAATTGCGCGATGGGCAGCGACATGATGCGGCTGTTCACCGGGTGATCGACGAGATTGCCATTGCGGTCGTAAAAATTAAAGAGGAGATCGCCGACCGCCCCCTGTTTCATGAGCGCGGCGCGTTCCTCGTCGCTGATGAGATTGAAGCGGAAGGCGGTGGAGGAGGGCGCCATGTTGCCGACGCTTAAGAGCGCCATGTCGAGGCGCTCGGCGCGGCGCAAAACATCGCGAAGCCCGCAGCGCTCGATCAGGGCCTCGCGCGTTTCAGGCGAGTCGACGACCGCCGGGGCCTGCAGCAGATAGCAATCTGCCCCCACCATGCGCGCGAACTGCCAGGCGAATTCCGCCGGATTGAACTTGCGCGCCTGCACGATGCCGCCCAGCAGCGAGATCACCTGGACGTTCTCGAGTTGGCGCGGCGCCAGCGTCTGCAGCGATTCGTAAAGCGTGGCGCCCCAGCCCACGCCCACCGTCATATTGTCGCCAAGTGCCTCCGACACATACATGCCGGCCGCCACGCCGATCGCCTTGGTGATGTTTTCCGGCAGCACGGGTTCGGGCACCACCACGGCATCCTTGAAGCCAAAAGCCCGCTTCAACTCGCCCTCGAGTTCGAAGCATTCGGCGACGTCGCCCTCGATCCATATCTTGACTTCGCGCTGTTTGATCGCCTCGTTGATGTTGCGCACCACGGTGACGCGGCCGATCCCCAGGCGTTCGGCAATCTCGTTCTGGGTCAGTCCCTCGACATAATACATCCAGGCGATACGCATGCGGTTGCGCGCGATGCGCCCGGCACCGCGTTCGGAGGGGCTTGGGCGGCCCTTGCGGGGATCGGCTCTTTCCAACATCTTGGTGTTGCCTGGAACTTTGGGTGAGGCAGAAGATACATAGTTTCGAAACTTGGAGTTTATGTAACATATTTGCGGCAATGCCCAGTCAATTCAACACTTCAACGGGCAGTAAGCGGCAAGGCGGATAGCTGGAAGGACTCTATTTCGGTGCCGCCCCGCGTTTTGTGCATCGCAAAACCTTGTTGCACTGCCGCAATACGAAACATTTGCATTCGTAAGTGTGATTTAGTACGGTAATTGGATAGAGACAAAAAGCGAGACCGTTCCGGGAGAATGAACGGCCGTGATCGGGAGGACTGTCATTGACGGAAACTATCAGAATCAAATCGCAGTCTTCTTCCACACTTGGAAAAGCCCCCGTCATGTCTGGCCTGACATGCCATGCGGGCACCATAACACAGGCCGCTTTAATGGAGGAAAACGATGCAGTTCAATAAACCCGGGTTGTTGACCCGCCGCTCCCTGCTGAAATCCACCGCCGCGGCCAGCGCCGCGCTGGTTGCAGGTGCGGGTGGCGTGTCGCTGTTCAATGTCCGCAGCGCCTATTCGCAGAATCTGCCGAATCCGGCCGACGTTCTGGCCAAGATCAATGTCGGCGGCATGGTCAAGAAGGAATACCGCGACCAGTACAAGCTTGGCGACAATGACGAACTTTGGGACCCCACCAAGGACTGGATCCGCACCGTCGACTGGGAAGCCGTTCGCAAGGAACACGCGGGCAAGACTGTGCGCTTCGCCATTGGTGCTGCTGATCGCGAATCGGCCCAGGAACAGATCGAGCCATTTGCACAGCTTTCCGGCATCAAGATCGAACTCGTCGCGATCCCTGATGATTCCATGTACGACAAGGTCGTCGCCGAGTTCCTCTCCGGCAATGCCAGCTTCGATGCCATCCAGTTCTTCTCGCCGTGGCTTGGCGACTTTGGTGCGCAGGGCTTCCTGAAGCCGCTCGATGAATATGTCGCCAAGTGGAAGCTGCCCTTCGACGATTTCTATGAAACCTATCAACGCAACTATG
>JANPCA010000118.1:0-2523 GCA_031430715.1 Hyphomicrobiales bacterium
CGTGCCGCTGGCCGACGAGCGCCCGAGGCTCATGCAATTCGCCGGTCTGGCGGCTCTCGCCGGGTTTCCGGCCATCGCCGGAACGGTGCTCGGCACGCAGGCGGTCAGCCCCTTATGGATCGCCATCTGCTTTGGCATAGGAGCCGGCGCCATCCTCCAAGTGATCATCGAAGTTGGAGCCCTCATGCTGCGCCGGTCGGGACCGGGACAGTGGCTTTCGCCGCCGGTCGCGGCGGGCGTCAGCGCCGGGCTGGCGATCATGTATGGCACCGCATTGCTGGTCTGAGGCAACCGGCGCCGTGGGGTGATCTTCCATCATGGCCAGGAGGGAACCGGCGCGCCGCTGATCCTCGGCCAGGTAATCCTCGCCTTCCAGCTTCCCTCCGCCATCGTGCCGCTGGTGATGTTCACCAGGGACAAGGCCAAGCTGGGGGCACTGGTGGCGCCGGTGTGGCTGACGGTGGTGGCCGGGGTGATCGCCGCGGTGATCATCGCGCTGAACGTGAAGTTGCTGTGGGATTTGGCGGCGGTGTGAGGGTCTGTTTGCCTCAAGCCCGGAAACGGCCTATCTTTGGCGCGCTAGGTTTGGAACTAATAGGCAAGATCGAAATCGACAGCGTGGAGGACCAGGTGATTGCCGGGCTTGAAGCCGAGGCCATGATTCATGGCCGGACGCTGGCCGAGCATGTGCGGGCGCTGCTCGCGTCACACGTCCTCTTGCGGCGGGAGGAGCGGCTCAGGATCATTGATGACATCAGGGCGATGACACCCAAAGGCGTCATCCAGACAGACAGCATGGAGATGGTCAGGGCGCTGCGGGATGCAAACTACGATCTCGATTGACGCTTCCAGCCTTAATAGGCGTCATTCCGGCGAAAGCCGGAATCCAGCTTTCCTCCATAATACATCAGCGGCGGTAAAGCTGGACCCCGGCGTTCGCCGGGGTGACGAGTTGGGGATGATGCAGTCTTATCGCAACTGCTAAGGCAGTATTGATGCAGCCGCCATCTTGCAGACTCCGGCGGGCTTCCTTAAACACTCGCCATGCAAGACCGTATCCTCATCATCGACTTCGGCTCACAGGTCACCCAGCTCATCGCCCGGCGTATTCGCGAGGCGGGGGTTTATTCGGAAATCGTGCCGTTTCAGGCGGCCGAAAAGGCGCTGGACTGGCCGGGGCTCAAGGGCATCATCCTGTCGGGCAGCCCGGCGTCGGTCCATGACGAGGCGAGCCCACGCGCGCCGGAGCGGGTGTTCACGCGGGGGCTGCCGGTGCTCGGCATCTGTTACGGCGAGCAGACCATGTGCGCCCAGCTTGGCGGCAAGGTCGAGGGCGCGGATCACCGCGAATTCGGCAAGGCCTTCGTCGAGGTGAAGGAAGCCAACGCCCTGTTCGATGGCGTCTGGTCGCCGGGTGAACGCCACCAGGTGTGGATGAGCCACGGTGACCGGGTGACCGCCATTCCGCCCGGCTTCAAGGTGGTGGCGGTGAGCGAGGGCGCCCCCTTTGCGGCGATTGCCGATGAGGCCCGGCAATTCTACGCCACGCAATTCCACATGGAAGTCGTGCACACGCCCGACGGCGCCAGGCTGCTCAAGAACTTCGCACGCGAAATCTGCGGCTGCAAGGGCGACTGGTCGATGGCGCATTTCAAGGCCGAGATGACCACCAAGATCAAGAAGCAGGTGGGCTTCGAGCGGGTGATCTGCGGGCTGTCGGGGGGCGTTGATTCCGCCGTCACAGCCGTCCTCATCCATGAGGCCATCGGCGAGCAGCTGACTTGCATCTTCGTCGACCACGGGCTGATGCGGCTCAACGAGTCGGAAGAGGTCGTCCGCCTGTTCCGCGAGGCCTATAATAGTCCGCTCGTGCATGTCGATGCCTCCAAGCAGTTCCTCGGCGAGTTGGCGGGCGTCACCGATCCGGAAAAGAAGCGCAAGATCATCGGCAAACTGTTCATCGATGTCTTCGAAGCGGAAGCCAAGAAAGTCGGCGGCGCCTCCTTCCTGGCGCAGGGAACGCTCTATCCGGATGTCATCGAAAGCGTCAGCTTCACCGGCGGGCCATCGGTCACCATCAAGTCGCACCACAATGTCGGCGGTCTGCCTGAGCGCATGCACATGAAGCTCGTGGAACCGTTGCGCGAGCTATTCAAGGATGAGGTGAGGCTGCTCGGCCAAGAGCTTGGATTGCCTCAGCATTTCGTCGGCCGCCATCCCTTCCCCGGACCCGGCCTGGCAATCCGCATTCCCCACGACGATGTCACCAAAGAAAAGCTCGACATCCTGCGCAAGGCCGATGCCATCTATCTCGACGAGATCCGCAAGGCCGGACTCTACGACGCCATCTGGCAGGCCTTCGCCGTGTTGCTTCCCGTGCGCACCGTGGGCGTGATGGGCGACGGGCGCACCTATGACCGCGTGCTCGGCCTCCGCGCCGTGACTTCGACCGACGGCATGACGGCGGAAAGTTACCCCTTCGACCACGCCTTCCTGGCCCGCGTCTGCACCCGCATCATCAAC
>JANPCA010000119.1:0-1755 GCA_031430715.1 Hyphomicrobiales bacterium
GGGCAACAACGTCCCCGACTATCCAAAGCTCGCACAACTCTGGTGGAAGAACGTTGCTGTCGCAGTAACCGGCGAGAAAACACCACAAGCTGCGATGGATAATTTGGCCGAAGAAATGGATCAGGTGATGTCGCGACTCGAGCGCGCGGGCATGGCGAACTGCCCACCAAAGCTGAATCCCAAAGGCGATCCAAACAAGTATTTAAGCGACAAAGGCGCACCCTGGAAAAAACTCGCCAATGAAAAACCGAAAGGCGAAACGATCGCATATGACACGCTGCTGAATGCGTGGAAGGCGGGGAAGGTTCGGTAAGTTTTACTGATAGTTGATTGCGCGCAAATTACCCTGTTGGTCTTGGTGGCTGGCGGGGTAATTTTTTGAGCGTCAGTATTTGGGTGTGATTGCCAATCTGATTTCAAGGTCATCTGCTGATGCGAAAAGTGCCCCGGCCGCCATTGCGCCAAAACGTGATTCTGGTATGCATGTATATTTATTTGCTCGCATCATGAAGATTGTTGATTACAAGAAAATTTATGGCGTTTCTGCGGGAAAGTTTGTAAGCAGGGCGGAATGTTACGCGGATGTGATGCCATTAGATTGAGTTAGCCCGCACGAGAGCTGGCGCTACACACCGAATCGCCGTACGCTACTCGGTCATTCATGCTCTTGCGCGCGCAGTCGAAGCGTAGTCCACACAGGGAGGTACATCATGGCGAAATATCGGCGCGCGTTGTCTCAGATGAGAGGCGATTTCTTCTTGACGGATGGCGGAATCGAGACGACCTTAATGTTCCTGGAGGGCCTGGATCTCCCTTTCTTTGCAGCCTTTCACTTGTTCCGGACGCCGAGCGGTGAAGACGCACTCAGGAAGTACTTTCGCACCTATGCTGAGTTGGCAAAGAAACATCGGTCAGGTTTGGTGCTCGAAACTGCCACGTGGAGGGCCAGCGCGGATTGGGGCAACAAGCTTGGATATAGCTTGCGCGAACTCGCCGAAGTTAACCGAAAGAGCGTCACGATGCTTGAGGAAGTTCGCGCTGAGTACGAAACCACAGATTCATCCATCGTCATCAGCGGGTGTGTTGGTCCCCGCGGGGACGGCTATATACCTACCGCGTTGATGTCAGTCGACGAAGCGAAAATTTACCACAGCGAACAAGTAGAGACATTCGCTGGAACCGCCGCCAATTTGGTCACGGCCATCACGATGAACTATGCGGAAGAGGCCATTGGCGTGGCCCGTGCGGCCGAGAACGCGGAATTGCCGGTCGTCATTTCGCTGACAGTCGAGACTGACGGAAAACTTCCGACTGGTCAGTCTCTCGGTGACGCGATCAAGCAAATCGACGCTGCCACCTCCAGCTACCCCTCGTACTTCATGATCAATTGCGCGCATCCCAGCCACTTTAGCAGTGTCGTTGACGGGGAATATCCCTGGAAGGACCGCATTCATGGGCTTCGCGCAAACGCCTCCAAAATGAGCCATGCAGAATTGAACGAGTCGTCCGAGCTCGACGCTGGCGACCCAGAGGCGCTTGGACAGGACTATGCCATGTTGAAGAGCCGCCAATTGAAGCACCTGAACGTCTTCGGCGGGTGCTGTGGTACGGATCATCGTCACGTCGACCAGATGGCGTTTGCTTGTCTGCCACTGTTCCGCAGCGCCGCCTGACCCTTCGTTCAAGCGGACATTTACTGCAACCTTCACTAGACAAAAAACTCTTATATGTACAAAAATACAGTAAACAGTTGAT
>JANPCA010000120.1:0-13191 GCA_031430715.1 Hyphomicrobiales bacterium
GAATGATACCGACTCCGGCTGATTGATTCATGTTTTGATCTGGATTCCCTCGTCGGTTGTTGGCGCCTATGTTTATTGGCCATGATTCGTCCTTGGAGATCCGGTTATGGCGAAGTTGGTGACGCATTTGAGCGTTGAGGCGTTGGCGTTGCGTTACAAGACGGCGAGCGAACCGATCGCCAAGACACATTTTCACGCGGCTTGGCTGCTGACTTCGGGCTACTCCGTTGAACAGGTCGCGAAGCTCTTGTCGTTTTCGACACGCTGGGTGAAGGCGCTTGTCAAGCGTTACAATGAGGGTGGCCCCGAACAGCTCGGCGATTTGCGTGCGCGCAATGGAACCGAACCGAAAATCCTCACGCCGGACGCCCTGGAAAGGCTCAAGCAACGCGTCAAGACGGCGCCCGATGACGGCGGACTCTGGAGCGGCCCGAAGGTGGCGCGGTGGCTGGCGAAGTTTCACGCCATCAAGTCCGTTCACGATCAGCGGGGCTTCGATGCGCTCGTCGCCATCGGCTACTCAATCCAACGGCCTCGTCCGCGTCACCCGGAATCCGCGGGCGAGGCCGAGCGCGTCAACTTCAAAAAAAACTCGAGGACGCGATCGCGCGCGAATGCGAGGAACATCCGCACGCCAGCGTCGAGGTCTGGGCGGCGGACGAGCACCGTATCGGCCTGAAGCCGATCACGCGCGGCGTGTGGGCGCCCATCGGCGAGCGTCCGATCGCGCTCGGGCATCACCGCTTCGAATGGCTCTACCTGACGGGTTTCGTCGAGCCCGCGACCGGAGCCACCGTGTGGAACATCTCGAACGGCATCGGCAAGCAGATGTTCGAACTCGTGCTCGCCGATTTCGCCCGGTCGGTGGGCGCAGGACCAAACAAGCGGATCGTGCTGTAACTCGACAACGCCGGTTGGCACGGCCCGGAAAACCTGCGCATCCCCGAAGGCATTCGCCTCGTTCATCAACCGCCATACAGTCCCGAGCTACAGCCAGCCGAGCATCTCTGGGAATTCGTCGATGAGCCTCTCGTCAACACATATTTCGAGACCCTCGACGATCTCGACAACGCCGTCGCCAAGCGTTGTCTCGAACTCATCGGACAGCGCCAAACGATCCGTGACAGCGCCCTATTCCACTGGTGGCCCAAATTCACTGACAGGAAGTAATCATGCGGAGACGGTATGACACGGCGGCAGCCGTTCAGAGACCGGCGGCAATCTCCACGATGCGGCCGATCAGTTCCGCGTCCAGATCGGCGGCGAAGGCAAGGCCGCTGAGCCTCCCCGCGAGATCGTCCGTGACCGGAACATCCGTGCGCGGACAATTCCCGAATTCCGGATGGCGGTGCAGGCCGCCGCCATACCAGCGCCTGGTGTCGATCCCCCGCAGCGCCAGCGCCTCCTCCAGCGCCATGGCGGCGGCGGGGGTATCGGCGAGGTGCAACGCATAGGGGTTGGCGTGCCGGCCGTCGGTGAAGACGCGAGGGCCGATGCCCCGCGCCCGGGCCGCTGCCTGATAATCCTGCGCCGCTTTCAGAAAGCCCGCGCGCGTGGTGTCCCAGCCATCGAGACCGGCAAGCCCCACGGCGGCATGGTACTCGCTGATCTTGCCATTGATGCTGGGGCCGATACTGTCCCGGCTGCCGTGAAAACCGAAATTGAGGGCCCGCGCCGCCCTTTCGATGACACCGCCGTCGCGGCACAGGATCAGGCCGCCCTCCGCCGTGCTCATGGTCTTGGTGGCATGGAGGCTCACCGCCACCGGAAGATCGCAGCGTCCCAACTGAGCCTTGTCCAGCGTATCGAAACAGGCTGCCGCGTCGACCACCACGGGAACGCCGGCCGCCAACGCGAAACGCTGCCAGGCATCGAGGTCGGGAGTTCTTCCGCACGGCGCCACGGCGATGACCACTCCCGCCTGCTCCAGTTGCGGCAGCCTGGCCAGCCGGTCCGGATCGATCGCCCAGGTTTCGGCATCGACATCGGCGATAAAGGGCTGATAGCCGCAATTAACGGCCGCCACCGCCGTCGCAACGAAAGTAAAGGCCGGGCAGATGCACAGATTGCGGCGCGCCCTGGGCCTGCCCGCCACGGCCAGCAAGGCGCCGGTGATCGCCGCCGTTCCCGTTGCGGCCAACGCCACCTGGCCGGGGTCCAGTCCATAGAAAAGCGCCAGGCGCGCGCCCAGTTCCACGCTGAGCACGCCATGGTTGGTGTAATAGCGCGCCTCGTCCAGGCGCCTCAGATAGGGCAGAAGGGCCTCCGCCGGCGGCAGCAGGGGGCGGCAAACCGGAACTAGCATGGGCCCACCCGGTCAATCCGGGGCGGCGGCCCGTTCACGGGCTGACCAATGCCCACGCACGCCGTCAACCGTCCATCGCGTGCTTTTTTTCCAGCTCGCGCCACTCCGCCACGATGCGCTGAAAATCCTTGTTGGGGACGCGGCCCTCGCCAAATCCGAAGACCTCGAAATGGTGCGTGCCGTCGTTGACCTTGCCCGACTTGATGGCCAGGGCAACGTCGGGATAGGTCTTGAGATACCAGGCCTCGTCGACCGCGTATTTCAGTGGCGCGCGGGCTTCGAAATAGCCGTCGGTCACGAAATGGCGCAACCCCGTCGGAATGGTGCGCGCCTTGACGGCCGAGCGGATATCGGCGAATTTTTCCAGATAGGATTTCTCGTCGAAGACGGCGACGAGTGCCGCTTCCAGGAGCTTGTGAAAGGTGTGAACCGACATCGTCACCATGTCCTTGCCGTCCGCGCCCTTCTGGCGCCGGACCAGCTTCTTCATGATGACGGCCGGCGGCATATAGCCCACCGCCTCTGGGGTCTGCGCGTCCGCCGCCTGCGGCTTTTCGGCCGCGGGTTGAGACGCTCTAGAGGCGGAACCGGCGGCGGGCCGGCCGAGTAGCTTGTTGGCCACGGTAATACTCCATTTGATCGCCCCCTCGAAAAGGTAAACACGAGACGGGCATTGCCGCAAAGAACTTTATTCGCATGTGCGGTATGCCGCACAAAATTCCATCAAGTCCCGGTCAAATATCGAACCTCCAGCTTTTCGGAACGTCCGGAAGGGTGTTCCTGCAATAGGAATAAGTGCCGTCGAATGCCTCACGCGCCGCCTTTACCATGGCGGGCGTGAGACCCCCGCCCTCATCGGACTTATTGGCGCGGAAGGCGTAATCGCCGGTCATGAAAGGCACGCCGAGGAAATCGCACAGGCGCTGGATTTCGGCGTCGTTGAACAGCGTCTCATAATAGCCGATGAAGATTTCATCGGGTGTGAATATCTGGCGCAATGCCTCGATGTGGCTTCCATAGTCCGTCATGCTAAGGCCGAAGGGGCTGTCGAGCTTGCGCATGAAGTACTCCTCCGCCGAAAGGCCGGACTCGTTGCGGCCGACCGACATGCGCGCCGCCGAATAATGCCGCTCGACGGGATCGCGCATCAGATAGACGATCTTGACCTTCTGAAAAAGGCGCCGCATATGCGCGAAGCCTTCCGTCCCGATCATGCAATAGGCCGGCGTGATTTCGCCGAACATCGCGTACTCATTTGACCGGCGGCCGAAGAAATCCGTATAGCCATCCTCGTCGAGATACATGCGGTAGATGTCGAGCAGCGACAGCAGTTTGCGGATCTTCCTGGGCGAATCCTCGGGGGTTGCTTCCTGCAGTCTCCCGATGACCGAATCCCTGAGCCAAACCGGGTGCTCGGACCTGCGTCCGGGCGCATGCATCGTGTCGAAGTAATGAATTTCCTTCGGCTTCGACATGTAGATGTCGCCACGGTCGGCCAGATAGTCATAGAGCCAAGTGGTCCCGGCCTTCTGCACGCCGACGCCACATACGAATGTCTTGCCTTCCAGGCGCGGATCAATCTGACTCATCGGATCGCACCACCGTCACGAATTGGGATTGCCTGCGTCATTTGTAAGATTCCGGTTCCATGAATGCAAGGATTTCGGCGGTATCGGCGGGCACCGGCAGGCCGATGAATCCGGCGAACTGCTCGACGAATTCCTGCCGCCGCCGCACCGATTTTTCGTAGGACACAAGCAGGGCGGGGACTTCGGCCTTTCTCAGCAGGGCAAGATTGTTCATCTGCCGGTTGACCATGGTCTCCACCGCGTTGAGGGAGCGCTTGGTCTCCGCCAATTGCGGCAGGCCCTGTTCCATGAGTTGTTCCACGGAGCGCATCGCCGCCGTCAGCGGGTCGCGCCAGACCACGACGAAGCGCGGATTGCGCAGATGCGGCACGAGCTTGGCCAGATAGTTCGATGCCGTCGGAAATTTCCAGCCCCACACCGGCATCCTGGCATCGCGCTCCGTGACGGCAGCGCGCATATGGGCCAGCGACTTCCGGTCAAAGTCCTCGTCCTCGAGATTGAATGCGAGATTGTCGCCGATATTGAGGCCGAGCCGCTGCGCCACGCCCGCCACCATGGTGGTGCCGCCGCGCGGCATGCCGATGATGACGACGGTATATTCTTGGACGGCGGGGTCGATAACGGGTCCGACCCGGACTCCGCCGATTTTGGCTTGCGCATTGAGCTTCTGGACCTTTCTGCCGAGCCTGGGCTTGTCATCGTCTTCCATGCCGCCCGTGTCTGTCTGATCGTTCATCTTGGCCTTCCATGTCTGATTGGCAATGCCAGGTTTGAGGGTGAGGGTTGCTGTTCAATGCCCGGCGAGCAGGACGCCGAGCATGGTCTTGAAGTCGCGGGGGTGAACCCGGTAGGCGGCGTCCCCGTCCGCGCCGCCTTGCAGTTCCTGGGCCGCAATGTAAGTAATATGCAATTCGCGGATATTGGCGATCATGGCGTGCAGCGTATTCTTCCGGTCGGTCGAGATGACGCCGAGCCTCGCCCCCGGCCTGCAGAAAATCGCGTTGTGCAGGCCCGAGCCGTCCTCGCCCACCACCACACTGGCTTCCGAAAATATCTTCTGCTGTTCGGCGAAAGACAAGGTCTCCGGGTGAACCGCCTCGAATCCCGCCGCCACCGCCAGGCGCTCGACGGCGGCCATGTTGCCGATCGCCCGGTTGTTCTTGCGGCCCTCGCGCAGCATTTGCCGCGACACGAACAGGCGGCGCGAAGGCTGCCCCGCTGGCGCTCCCTGTTTCAAGATGTCATTCAGCCTTGTCCATGCCGAACGCATCGAATGTTCCTCGAGCGCCCCATAGGCCCGCGCCGTCGTTGGCACCAGAAGGCGCTCGACTTTCACGAAAGTTGCGCCGTCCCCGGCCTCCACGAACCGGCAGGCCGGTGCGAACAATCCGGTGAGCGTGCGCGCCCAGGTTTTCTCGGGAAGCCGCAGGGCCTGGTGAACGCCGAACACGCTGTCCGCCACGCGGCCGATGCGGGGAAGGTGATCGAGCAGCCAATGGCCATAGACCCTGTAACCGGCGGAGATGATGAGAACGGCGCTCTCGATGGTTTGGGCTCCGCGTAGCTCGCCGTCATCGAAGACATGGCACGCCGCATCCTTGGCGCCGCCGAACTCATACATGAGATTGCCGCCAAGCACCGGGGCATTCCAATTCAGCAGCCAGCCCTGCCACAGGCAGCGATTACCTGTGTCGAAGACGATGCCGGTCAGCAGATGCACATGCACGTCCCTGAGCTCGGCCATGCCGACCGGCAAGCCGCGCGACAGCCGGGCCGACGTCTGCATTTTCGCCAAGACACCGGCGTCGAAACTTTCCGGCGTCAGGAACAAATCGCCGCGCACCTGGACGTCGAACGCGCCCTGCTGCGTGAACGTCAAATTGTCCGGCACCGCCTGCTCGACGGCACCTGATGCACCGCCCGCCAATTGCATGACGGCCTTGTCGAAGGAGCGGAACTCAAGCTCCATGGCGCAATTCCTCGATCGCCTGATCCATCATGGCAACCGGAACATTGTAGCTCCGCTGCTCCTTCTTGGGGCCAATCGCCTGCTCGCGCCCGATATAGGTGACGGATTGGCCGAGCGCGTTGGCGATGACCGCGTGCAGCGTGTTGAGCCGGTTGGACAGAAGCACACCGAGCCGCGTGCCGGGCTTGCTGAAGATGATGTTGTGCAGTCCCGAGCCGTCCTCACCGGCGATGGCGCCGGCTTGCGCGAACATCATGCGCTGCTCGGCGAAGGACAGTTTCTCGGGCGACACCGAAACGAATCCGGCCCGGTTGAAGCGCCGTTCGACGGCCTCGATATTGGCGATCTGGCCGACGCCGCCGCGCTTGCGGTCCCAGTTCTTGCGCGACACGAAGATGTTTTTCGGGCTTTCGCCCGAGGCCGCCACAGGCTGGCGCGCCAGGATATCCGCGAAACCCGCCCAGGCCGGCAGCGCCAGGCGGTCGACTATGACGCCATGCTTGCGGATGGCGCTCGGCACTAGGAGCCGTTTGACGCGGCACAGCCCGGCATCGAGCCCGTCGGGAAGCGAGAAGCATCCAGGTGCCACCAGTTCCGCGATCCGGACGGCCCAGTCATGCTTGGGTTTGCGGTAATGCGGCAAGCCGCTGAGCCCCGCCGTCCTCACCATGCCGAAACGCGGCAGCAGATCGACGATCCAGTGGCCATAGATATCGTATCCGCCCGCCGTCATAAGAACCAAGCTGTCGATCTCGGGGATATTGCCAGTCTCCGGCATATCGGCTTCGAAGCTTTGTGACGCCGCATCGAGCCCCGCGTGGGCCGCCAGATAGCGGTTGCTGAATCCGTTGGACCAGCCGAGCAAATTGCCCATCCACGCCGTCCCGCTGCGCGGATCGAGGATGAGACCCATCGGCGGCAGCAGGCAGACGTCGGTGAATTCGAGGATGCCGGCGGGGATGCCGCGCGCCTGTTCCGCGCCGCTGCTCAGCCGCTTTAAGGCCTGCAGATTAGCACCTGCCGCACTGAGGAAGGTCTGGGGTTTGATGTCCGGGGCAAAGGTATCGAGCCCCGTGAACGACACGCCATCGGGAAGTGCTGGACCGCCGCCGCTCAGGAAATCGTCGAATTTACGCAGAACGAACTTCATCTCAACTCTCCAGGCTGGCTTGCGCCGCCCGATGTCACCATGGCGGAATTGGGGGTCCGCTTAGCGCAAGCGGGTGCGCCTGTACACCATGCAGTCATGCGTTGCACAGGGCCGCATCCATCATCCGCGCACAGAGCATCGCGCGCCGGAATTGGCGCTTGAGCAGCAAGGTGAGTGCCGCGAGGTAGAAGCGCAGGAACAGCACGGTCTTGCCGGGCGTCTTGCCGGTCTTGAACAGCGTGGCGAGCCGGGGTGGAAGCACACCCTCTCTCGCCAGCAGAAGCGCCAGCCTACGGCGATCCTCGAACATCTCCAGCGAGGTCTGCCGGTAGGCGGCGATATCCGCGAAGCCGAAGGCCCGCCGCCGCCAGGCGGACCGGTGCGGCTTGGCACCCAGCTGGTTGTTCGGATGCTGCACATAGTCGGCCAGCGCGGCATCGAGAAAGACCACGGGGCCCAGGCTTGCGGCGGCCGCCGCCGTGACATGGTCGTGCAGCAGGAGGCCGTCATAGGATTGCATGAGAACCAGGGCCAATCTGGCGGTGCCCGCCGTGAACAGCGTGGTCATGCCCGTGACGCTGTTGAGCAGCAGGGTCTCGAGCAGATCGCCCGCCTCCGAGCGTGCCTCGTAATCATGCAGCGACGGGGCGATCAGTACGCCGCTTTCGGACATGACCCTGGCATCGCAATGCACCAGGCTGGCGCCGCTCGCCCGGGCCAGCGCGCAGCAGCGCGCCAGCTTGTCGGCATGCCACACGTCGTCCTGGTCGCAATAGGCAAAATAGCATGTGCCGTTTCCGGCCATCGCCAGGCCATGGCGGAGGCCTTCCGCAAAGGCCCGCCTGACGCCCAGCGCCTCGCGCTGAACCACCACCTCGATGTTGGGCCGTGCCAGCATCCGCCGCAGTTCTGGTTCATCCGCCGTCTCGCCGCCGTCGAGCACCGCGACGCAAACCAGATCGACGCCCACCTGGCCCACCAGGCTTTCGATCTGGCGGCGGGCCAGTTCCGGCGCTGGCCGGTGCAGGGCGAGAACCGCCGTCACCCTGGGCAGGCCGTTGCCGCCGTTCACGGCGCGGCACCGCGCTTCGGGCCGCACCTATTCAAAACACGCCATAGCTCGAAAGAGTCTTGCCGCTGTTGGGCAGCACGAACTGCGCGTTTCCGGCGATCACCTCGATGGTGCTGCCGGGGCTCATCGAGGCATCGAGGCCGATTTCGAAACCATGGTGGCCGTCGCCGATGGCGGCCGCCACCAGATCCTTGCGCAGCTTATTGGCCACACTGCTCTTGACCACCTTGCCGTCGATGCAGAGATGCACCTTGGCCTTCACCTGTGGGCTATCGATCACCATGGCCCAGCCCCTGAGCTTGCCGTCTATGATGCGGTCGACATGGCCCGTGTAGCGCAGCCGCGACGCATTGAGGTAATTGTCGGCGCCATTCTTGACCGCGGCAAGCGCCTTTTCCTTGAGCGCCGGGGTCAGCGCCACTCCGGCGAAGGCCGCGGTACGTTCGATCGATTCTTCCGGGAACTGCACGAATTTCTCGTAGCTCACCAGCAGCAGCGGACATTTCAGCGCCGAGATATTGCGCACCAGGTCGGCATATTCCTCGACATAGCGCGGCAAGGCCGGAATGACATCCATCTGCATCGACACATGATTGCGCACGGCAATTGCCAGAACGTCGCGGAACATGACGATGATGCGCGGATTGCGCAGCACCGGCACCAGCTTCGGCAGGACCCGGTAGGCGTGGGGCCGCTTGAAGCCCCACACGTGACGCGCCGCGTTGCGCTTGGCGGCGAAAGCCTTGAGCCCGGCGAAATCGCCCGAATCGAGGAACTTCGCCACTTCGACATCCTCGAAGACCGCCTTGTCGACGGCATCTCCCATGAACACGCCGATCTCCTGCAGCAGGGCCGACAGCATCGACGTTCCGCTGCGCGGCAAGCCGACGACGGCCAATGTCGCATTGGTCCCAAACGGCGCCGGATTGATTTCGATGAGGCCCTTGTTGACGAGCCCTTCAGTCTTATTTTTGGTCATGCCGGGGACGCGCCCCTCCTTTATGTAAATATTGCACTAAAGATAATCACGATAGGCATCGAAGTCCGCCTTGTAAATCGCCTCGATTTTCTGTTTTGCCTCATTGGTGAGCAATTGCCCGTAACTCGGGAATTGCCCGAGCTTTGCAACCTGATGGCGGCTGAACACCGTGCGGTCGTGGGCCTCGCCCTCCATGGCGGCCTGGTGCGCCTTGCGCTTGCCTTCCATGTCGTGCAGCCAGCTGAATTGCTGGAAGTCGGTTTCCGGCCAGCCGCCATCGCGCTCGAAGGCATTCAAACCGGCAAACAGATCCTCTTTCGAGATATTGATGACCCGGTCCGGCTTGTGATTGACCTCGAAGGGGTGAAACTGCGGGCGGAAGTGGATGTCAACGGATTTCATGTCGAGCTTGCCCACGAAATCGAGGAAGTCCTGGAAGCTCAGTCCCGCCTCGAGCGACAGGCGCCCGTTGCTGTGCTCACTGAGCGCCTTGTCGGCAAAGCGCGTCAGCAGGGCATGGCGGTAGATGCTCACGGCGCGGCCATAGGGATCGCGGATGATGCGCACCGTCCGGGCCTTGGAGAGGTCGCTCTTGACGCTGTCGAAATAGAGTTTCGAATGCTGGTATCTCTCGACGCGGTGCTTGTGCGGCCAGGCGGCGAATTTGCGCACCTGCGGCAGAAAGCCCGAGACATGGGCGAACCACACATAGGCCGTGGTGCAGGCCGATTTGGGCGACCAGAGCACCATCAGGTTCTTCTGGGCGTTCACCATGGGTGACGGCGCCGCCGCAGCAGCAAGGCCGCGCGGCCGCGCTTCGCTGCTGGCGGTCAGCAAACCCGCGTAGCTGTCGTCGATGCCATCGTCGGCGCGCTTGGCCTTGGGCTTCGCCTTCGGCTTCGCTGCCACGGCCGGGGCATCCTTCGCGGCACTCCGGGCATGAACCGCCATCAGGCGGTAGACATTGGAGGTTTGCGCCTTGGTGAGGCCCGCCGCCTCGCCGCCCAGCGTTTCGAGCAGCATCTCGCGTGCCCCTTCGACCGGTGCGAGCAAATCCTCCGGGGTGTTGAAATCCTCGGGCTGGGGCTGCCCCGGGTCGGTTCTCAAGGACTGCCCGAGGCGCTCTTCCATCCAGGCGACATCGTCCGCCTTCGCGGCAAGAAGCTCGCTGACCAGGCCCGGCGCCAGGCGGAAGGGCCGCGGGTCCTGGGCGCTGATAAGGCTCGCCAGCCGCTGTGCCGCGATGCCCCGCAATGGCGGCAGCTTCAATTCGGCGTGATGCTGATGGTATTGATAGAGGAGCGCCATGGCGCTGCGCGAGTAAACCTCGTCCGGCACTTTCGGCTGTGCAACCTTAGCGCCGATGCCGGTCCAGGCGAGGAAATCGGCGGCCACACCGCCCTCTCCGAAGCTCTCCTTGGCGAAGAGCCTCAGCCGCACATGGTCCTGGCCGAAGACGGCGTCGAACTTGGCAAGGCGGTCGCGGTAGCTGCGGTAGAGGCCATTGATGGCGAGATCGCCGGTCATGCCGTCCTTGATGCGCTGCTGGAGTGCATTGGTCACGAAGGCGGCGGGCCTGCGGACATAGGCATAAACGGTGGTTTCCAGCCCATGGCCAAGGAGAAACGCGCGGAACTGGCCGAGTTCCTTGGCATTGAGGCCCACAATGCCCTCGCCCGATAGCACCAGGGTGCGCGAGCCCAGCCCCGCCATGGCGGCATCGAGATCCTGGCGCGTCTGGCTGGCATAGGCCTTGGCCTTGTCCTTGCTGCCGCCATGGCGCTGCAGCACGGCACGGCGCAGCGGTGCCTCCGTGAAGGCGCTGAGGACCGGCAGGCTGTGGTTGGCATTGCCGTGAAGCCGCGGAAACAGGAATGCCGGGCTGTCCAGACCATCGAGGCTGGCCTGAATGGCGGCCGTGCCTGTGGAGTGCATTCCCACATGCATGATGCAGTTCGCCATGTTTTACTCCTGGTTGCCGCCGGACCTGGCCGGGCGGGGTGATCTAATCGACATTGATGGAGAAATCCTCGTACTTGAGCGTGAGGTTCGGCGAGTAATGCCGGTCAAGGGCCAGGGCCGAGCCCCATTTGGCTTTCATGAACTGGACTTCGGCCATGAATCGCGCCTGCTTCACCGGGTCGTTCTCGCTGCCGCGGCTGACCGACTCGTGGTGATAGAGTTCGGCAAAGGGCGTCCAGACATTCAGATAACCGGCCGCCGTCACCTTCATGCAGAAATCGACATCGTTGAAGGCGACCTTGAGGTTGTCCGCGTCGAGGCCGCCGACCTCCTCGTAGATGTCTTTGCGCACGACGAGGCAGGCCGCCGTCACCGCGGTGACATTTTGTGTGACCTTCAGCCGCCCGAAATAACCCCTGGCCTGGCGGTCGAAATACTTGTGTGAATGGCCGGCCACCCCGCCCAGGCCGATGACCACGCCGGCATGCTGGATGGTATTGTTGGGATAGTAGAGTTTCGCCCCGACACAGCCAACCCCCGGCCGCAATGAGAGGCTCACCATTTCCGTCAGCCATTCCGGCGAGATCACTTCGATATCGTTGTTGATCAGCCCGACGACGCTGCCCTTGGCGTTCTTCACGGCGAAATTATTGATCGCCGAATAGTTGAATGGCTGCGGAAAGGGCAGCACCCGCGCCGTTCCCTCGTCATTGAGCTTTGCCAGATAGGCGATGGTCTCGGGATCGTCGCTGCCATTGTCGACGATCAGGATTTCGAAATTCTTGTAGGTCGTCTTCGAAACAATCGACTCGATACAGCTCTTGAGAATCGTGTAACCGTTGCGCGTCGGCACGATCAGCGACACCAGCGGTTCCGGTTCCGGCAGGGCATATTTGATGCGGTACCAGTTGGTTTCGGGAATCTGTTCGACCGTGCCCTTGACATGCCAGTCATCGATGAAGGCCTGCAGCGCCTTGACTGCATTGTCGACCGCATAGCTCTTGGACCCCTCGTCCTGGGCCATGGACTGGGCCGTGAGGCGCCAGTGGTAGAGGATTTTCGGGATATGGATGATCCGGTCGGGATCGATCAGGTTGACGATGCGCAGGTTGAGGTCATAGTCCTGGCTGCCGTTATAGGCTTTGCGCCAGCCGCCCACCGTCCGGATATTGGCGGCGCGATGCACCGTCAGATGGTTCAGGTAGTTTTGGCTGAGGAACAGGTCCGGGTTCCATTCGGGCTTGAAGAACGGGTCGAACCGGCGCCGCCCGTCCTCCTCGATCTTGTCCTCGTCGGAATAGACCAGCTCGGCATCGGGATATTTATTGATGGCCTGCGCCACCTCGGCCAGCGCATGGGGCCTCAGAATGTCGTCGTGGTCGAGGAGTGCGACATACTCGCCCGTCACCAATTCGAAGGCCGAGTTGGTCGCCTCGGCGATATGCCCGTTCAGAGCGCGGAAATTGACCTTGATGCGGGGGTCCTTCGCCATCCATTTTTCAAGCTGGGGCTTGATCCACTTGGCCGGCGAGGCATCATCCGCGATGCACAATTCCCAATTCTCGTAGATCTGGGAGGTAACGCTGCCGATCGCCTCGTCCAACAGTTTGGCGGGCGTGTTATAGACCGGCATCAGAACCGAGATGAGCGGCTTGTACTGCAACCGGCTCACCCTGCCGCCGGTCGCCGCCCGCTCGTCGTCGGAATAGTCGAAATAATTGATCCACTTGGCGTAGCGGGCATCGCCCAAGCGGTCGCCGCGGCCGCCCTCGACCTTTTCGAAGGCCACCCCATGCCTTGCCGCCTGGCGCACCGCCTTCATGAGGCGCATCAGCTTGGGGCGCTCCTCGCCCTGGTTGGCGCCGTCGCGCATGGTCCTGAGCGCAAAGGTCGCGGGCGAGGTGCGCCTGACCATGAACTGCCGGATGCGGAAGGAACATGCGGTCTCCGCCGGATCGAAGCGCAGCATCTTGCAGGGCTTGGGCAGATAGACATGCAGCTTGAAATGGCCGGAGCCAGTGCGCCGCATCAGTTCCGAGGATGTTTGGGTGAAACCCTTGCGCCCGTGAAAATAAAGGCGCGGATAGACCCGGCCCTCGAGAACCTCGAGGTCGAGTTCGACCAGCAGGGGGCCGTGATTGGCGCTCTCGTCGAGCTTGTAGACG
>JANPCA010000121.1:0-4177 GCA_031430715.1 Hyphomicrobiales bacterium
AGTTGCGAAAGCCCGGCTCCAGCGATGTAAATGTCTGGACCTATCATAGGGCCAAGGGAGCCGATAAGGTGGTTGGGATTCGACACTGGGAAGACCATGACCGAACCCGCCGTCAACACCTCGCCCAAGACCTGGGACGAGATCAAGACCACCACCTGCTACATGTGCGCCTGCCGTTGCGGCATCAAGGTCTATCTGAAGAACGGCACGGTCCGCTACATCGACGGCAATCCCGATCATCCGGTGAACAAGGGCATCATCTGCGGCAAGGGCGCGGCGGGTATCAAGCAGCATTATTCCCCGGCGCGATTGTCAAAACCGCTGATCCGGGTGGGCGAGCGTGGCTCCGGCGAATTCCGCGAGATCGAATGGGAGGAGGCGCTGCGCACCGCGACGATGTGGCTGTCGGAGGTGCGCAACACGGATCCCAAGAAACTCGCTTTCTTCACCGGCCGCGATCAGTCTCAAGGCTTGACGGGTTGGTGGGCGGCGCAGTTCGGCACACCCAACTATGCCGCGCACGGCGGCTTCTGCTCGGTTAATATGGCGGCGGCCGGACTCTACACGTTCGGCGGCTCCTTCTGGGAATTCGGCGAGCCCGACTGGAAGCATACCAAATATTTCATGCTGTTCGGCGTGGCCGAGGACCATGCCTCGAACCCGCTCAAGAAGGCGCTCGGGCAATTGAAGGCCAGGGGCGTGAAGATCGTCTCCATCAACCCCATCCGCACCGGTTATTCGGCCATCGCCGACGAGTGGATCGGCATTCGTCCGGGTACGGATGGATTGCTGGTGGGCGCGCTCATCCACGAATTGCTCTCGGCCCAGAGGATCGATGGCGAATATCTGACACGCTATACCAATTCGCCCTGGCTGGTGATCGAGAATCCGGGTCAGGCCGATGACGGGCTGTTCGTGCGCAACGCCCAAGGTTCCGCCCTGGTGTGGGATTCCCATTCGGGAACGCCGATGCCCGCCCTCTCGCCCGATGCGCTGCCCAAGCTCATGGGCCGCTTCAAGCTGCCCGATGGCAGACGGGTGGTGACCAGCTTCCAGCTGATTGCCGAACGTTTCCTGTTGCAGGAATGGGCGCCCGACGCCGTGGCCGAACGCTGCGGTGTTCCGGCTTCAACCATCAAGCGTCTGGCCGCCGAACTGGCCCGCACCGCGTTCGAGGAACAGATCGAGCTCGATATTCCGTGGACGGATCATCTGGGCCGTTCCCACGACAAGACATTGGGCCGCCCGGTGTCGATGCATGCCATGCGCGGGATTTCGGCCCATGCCAACGGCTTCCACACCTGCCGCACCATTCATCTCCTGCAGATCCTGCTCGGCACCATCGATGTGCCCGGCGGCTTCCGCTACAAGCCGCCATTCCCCAAGCCGCCGCCGCCGGGCGTCAAACCCGCCGGCAAGCCCGGCCAGGTGAAGCCCAACACGCCGCTGCCTGGTCCGCCTCTGGGCTTCGTCACCTCGCCCGACGACCTGCTGATCGATTTGGAAGGAAAGCCCCAGCGCCTCGACAAGGCCTATAGCTGGGATGGGCCGCTTGCCGCCCATGGCATGATGCACATGGTCATCACCAATGCGGCGAAAAAAGACCCCTACGGCATCGAGGTCCTCTTCATGTACATGGCCAACATGAGCTGGAACTCGGCCATGAACGTGCCCGATACCATCAAGTATTTGACCCAGAAGGAGCCGGACGGCGAATACACCATCCCCAAGATCATCTACTCCGACGCCTATGCCTCCGAGATGGTGCACTACGCCGATCTCATATTGCCGGACACGACGTATCTTGAGCGCTGGGATTGCATCTCGATGCTCGACCGGCCGATTTCCGAGGCTGACGGCCCCGCCGACTCGATCCGCCAGCCGGTGGTGGAACCGGACCGCGATGTCAGGCCATTCCAGACCGTGCTGCTCGATCTGGGCGCCAGGCTGGGACTTCCCGGCATGACCCGCAGCGATGGCTTGCCCCGCTATCCGGGCGGCTATGCCGACTACATCGTCAACCACGAGCGCGCCCCAGGCATCGGGCCTTTGGCCGGTTTCCGCGGGGCCAACGGCAAGGCGCAAGGGAAAGGCCCGCCCAATCCGCAACAGTTACAGCACTATATCGATAACGGCTGCCACTGGTTTTACGAGCTGCCGGACAACATGAAATATTACCGCCATGTAAACTGGGCCTATCTCGACTGGGCTACTTTCTTTGGTTTCATTGCCAGGCCCGAGCCGGTGATCCACCAGCTCTATTGCGAGCCGCTACAGAAGTTCCGTCTGGCGGCACAAGGGTTCGGCAAAATCGTTCCGCCCACGGAGCATCGCGGGCGCATCGAGAGATATTTCGATCCCATTCCCTTCTGGTATGCGCCGCTGGAGGGCGAGATGGTGAATGGAGAAGATTTCCCCATGCACGCCGTGACACAGCGGCCCATGGCCATGTATCATTCCTGGGGCGCGCAGAATTCCTGGCTCCGGCAAATTCTCGGCCGCAACTGGCTCTATATGGCGCGCGAGATGGCGGCAAAGCTCGGCATCAAGGATGGCGACTGGGTCAACGTCACCTCGCACCATGGCCGCATCAAGGGTCAGGCGAAATTGATGGATGGTGTCAATCCCGAGACCGTCTGGACCTGGAACGCCATTGGCAAGCGCTCCGGTTCCTGGGGCCTTGCAGCGGATGCGCCGGAAGCCAAAAAGGGTTTCCTTCTCAATCACTTGATCTCGGAACTTCTGCCAGAACGTGAAGGCGGCTACCGCTATTCCAACAGCGATCCGGTGACCGGGCAGGCGGCCTGGTATGACCTCCGCGTGCGGGTCGAGAAAGCTGCGGATCAAGGTGCCGCGAGCGAACCGCAATTCGCCACGCTGAAGAAATTGCGGAGGGCGAGATGACCTCCTTGCCGCCGTCATCGCCAAAGAAGCTCGGCCTGGTCATCGACCTCGACACCTGCGTCGGCTGTCAGGCTTGCGTCACCTCCTGCAAGGAATGGAACGGCCAAGGCTATTCCGCGCCGCTGAACGACACGGATCCCTATGGCAGCGATCCCTCCGGCGTCTGGCTCAACCGCGTTCATGGCTACGAGGTGCAGGAGCAGGGTCACGCGCAATCCCGCGTGGTGCATTTCCCGCGCTCGTGCCTGCATTGCGAGGAACCGGCCTGTGTCACTGTGTGTCCGACCGGGGCCTCCTACAAGCGGGCCGAGGATGGCATCGTGCTGGTCAACCCCGACACCTGCATCGGCTGCAAGCTCTGTTCCTGGGCCTGCCCCTATGGGGCGCGCGAATATGACCAGAGCCACGGCGTCATGAAGAAATGCACGCTGTGCGTCGACCGCATCTACAATGAAAACTTCGAGCCAGAGGACCGCGTGCCGGCCTGCGTCAAGGCCTGTCCCACGGGCGCGCGCCACTTCGGCGATCTGGGCGATGCCGGCTCGAAGGTCTCGCAACTGGTGGCCGAGCGCGGCGGCTATGACCTGCTGCCCGCCATGGGCTACAAGCCGGTCAACAAATATCTGCCGCCCCGCGCCCGCCGCGATGCCCATACGGTGAAGGCCGAAGCGCTGCCGAAGCCCGACGGCTCGGCCCTCGACCGCCTCTTCGTCTGGGCCGACCGGCTGCTCAGCGGCAAGGCCCCATTGAGGGCGGCCCCCGTGATCGACAATTCCGGCAAGCTGGAAGGCTGACATGCATCCCGCCTATTCGGTTATCCTGTTCACCACCGCTTCGGGTGCCGGCTATGGCCTGCTGGCGCTGGCGGGCCTGGTGGGCTTCAACCACGGCCAGGCCTCAAGCATTGCCTTTGCCTTGACCGTCATGGTGATCGCCCTCGGCCTGATCACCATTGGACTGCTTGCCTCGACATTCCACTTGGGCCACCCCGAGCGGGCCTGGCGGGCGCTGTCGCAATGGCGTTCGTCGTGGCTGTCACGCGAGGGTGTCGCGGCGATTGTCACGTATGTGCCCGCGCTGCTGTTCGGCCTCGTGTGGTCCGGCCTCATCGAGGCGCCGAACTGGATTGGTCCCCTGGGGCTGATCACCGCAATCATGTGCGCCATCACCGTCTACTGCACGGCCAAAATCTACGCCACGCTCACAACCATCCGCGCCTGGCACCAGCCACTGACGGCGCCGGTCTATATGGCCTTCGCTCTGGCCACGGGTG
>JANPCA010000122.1:0-10164 GCA_031430715.1 Hyphomicrobiales bacterium
ATGTTCACCACGCCAAACCGGTCCAAACGCCGCAACAGCGGACACCACAGATCAGCCCGCTTGTTCAATAAATCAAAATTCCAGCCGTAACCGATAGATTTGAGAGTTTTTCA
Source organism: Hyphomicrobiales bacterium (assembly GCA_031430715.1). Taxonomy (GTDB): domain Bacteria; phylum Pseudomonadota; class Alphaproteobacteria; order Rhizobiales; family Aestuariivirgaceae; genus Aestuariivirga. The sequence goes on from JANPCA010000122.1 coordinate 114, forward strand.
ATAGCCTGCTAGCCGAATTGTTCCAGCCATCGCGCGCCCCGTTCAACGCGTCGGCGCACAGGTTCTTGTCGTTGAACAATTCAAATTGATTGAACTGCTCCGGATAGCCCATGGCAAGCCGGCATTTTCCGACGGTGAGCCCCCGGCGTTTGGCATCACTGACATGGCGGACGTAAGTGCGCGACTCGTCCCACGCCATCTTGTTTGAGTTCACAGCTAGGGTGCATAGCTTCGCATCGGGCCAATTTTTGAATTCTGACTCGGTGGCAGCAACCTGCGCTGAAAGCATCGCGGCGCAGTCATGAAATTTCAGTTTCCGCCTTATTGCCTCTCTCATCGCGCTCCGGCCTACGACAGTAGTATCCCACCAGTCCCTGTTCCTGTTCAAGGCAACGGAGCAGACTATCTCGCTATCAGCGTTCCGATAGGTAGCGACGGGCGTCGCCGCCCCAATGGCATTGCGGCACCACTCGACCGACAGTTTACGCCGCGCGGCTTCTCTGACGGCGCCGCCATTCTTGATATCCAGGCTCCATACTGTGCGCGAGTTGTCAAGTGCGGATGAACAGAGGTTAGCTGTGCTGAATGTCTCGAATGCATTGAACTCCGGCGGATAACCCATGGCCTGGCGGCAGGCCGCAAGCGATAATCCCCGTCGTTGGGCTTCGCTGACATGCCGGAGGTAGGAGCGCGATGCATCCCACGCAGACTTGTTGGAGTTCACGGCAAATCTGCAAAGATTCGTATCGGACAACTCCTTGAATTTGTCTGAACTCGTAATGGCCACGGGTACGACGAGAAGCCCACTACAATCCTTGTAGGTCAGCTTGCGCCGGAAAGCTTCGCCCACCGCGGTCATCGCGGTAGCCGACGCATCCCACCAATCTCTTTTTTTGTTAATGGCAACAGCACACACCGTCCTGTTGTCGGCGTTTTGATATGCGGTAATCGGCGGCACATCACTGACTGCCGGCGGCTGTTCGATGGACAGTGTAACCGCAGGAACCGGAACTTGCACTTCAAGTATCGCAAGGCACCAATCCAACCGGTCGCCCACCCGCCGCTCGACTTCCGCCTGCGCAAGAATGCCGCTGGCCGAATTGTTCCAGCCATCGCGCGCGCCGTTCAACGCCTCGGCGCACAGGTTCTTGTCACTGAACAGCTTAAATCGGTTGAACTGTTCCGGATAGCCCATGGCGAGCCGACATTTACCAACGGATAGCCCCCGTCGCTTAGCCTCGGCGACATACTGGAGATATGAGCGCCACTCTTCCCACGCCGTTTTATTCGAATTCACGGCAGCAATGCAGAGTCTTGAATCGGGCCAATTCTCGAATTCGCTTGGTTGCGTTACGGCCACTGGCACGGCGAGAAGCCCAATGCAATCCTTGATGGTCAACTTGCGCCGGGAGGCTTCCTTTATCGCGCTCTCGGCCACCGCCGAGGCATCCCACCAGTCTCTGTTCTTGTTGAGGGCAATGGCACACACCGTCTTGTTGTCGGCGTTCGCATAGGCAATAGCCGGAGTCACCGCTCCAACCGCTTCGCGGCAGGCCTCGACAGACAATTTGCGGCGGGTCGCCTCGCTGATGGCGTTGCGGTAAGCGGTTTCGACACTCCAACCCGTGCGGTAAGTGTTCAACGCCGCATTGCAGAGGGCGGCTGTGTTGAATGTCTCAAAATAATTGTTCTCGGGAGGATACCCCAACGCCTGCCGGCATGCCGCAAGCGACAAATTCCTCCTTTGGGCTTCATTGAAATGCGGGCTGTAAGCATTACTGTTTTCCCACGCGGATTTGTTTGAAACCAGAGCCAGAGAGCATAGCTCCTCGACGGTCAATCCAGCTATTCTCGACGTCGCCACGCCGATGCTGGTGATCATGCGCTGCGCCTCATCGCGGTAGTCGCCGCCACCCTTCTTGTAGTGTTTGAGAGCCAAATTCAGGTCGGCGAACGCCTCCACGAGTTTGCCTTTGTCCCGGTACAGCCGCGCCCGGTTCATGTAGGCCCACGGGTAAGTCCGGTCGGCTTTCACGGCGGCGCCATAGTCGGCGATTGCAAGGTCGATTTGACCCATGTTTTGATGGGCAATTCCCCGCGTGTTATAGTTCCAAGCCTGATCGGCGCCCTTGTTCCGCTTGGAATCGATCAGCCACGTGCAGGCCGCGATTTTCTCCTGGTTTGTCCCGTTGCCGCAGCTATCGGCTTTCTGCCGGAATTCGGATTTCGTTTTGTTCTCATCGACGACAACGCAGCTCTGGCCCTTCTCCATGCCGCGGCACCTGGCAAGGGCATTCTTGCGGGCCACCTCGATCGACTCGTTGTCCCATGTATAGGCGCAGCCACCATTGCCGCTCGTCACGAATGCGCCATAGCCGCCGCGCTTCTTCCACTTGTTATAGTCCTTCAGGCAAACGCCGGAGATATTCTTTATCGACGCGGCCAGAAGCTCGCGCGGCAACAGGCACGATGCGGTCAAAATCGCAACTGCGAGCGCGAGGTACTTTATCAACTAACTCTGCCTTCCAACCCACGGAACAGTTCGAATGGCTGCCCGGAAATTTATTGAATACCATCCCTGCCCGTTTGTCTACTCTGCGTTAAGTTGGTCATTTGGCGGCTATTCCCTCCGCAGCGCCTCGATCGGGTCGAGCCTCCCTGCCCGCCAGGCCGGGAAAACCCGAAAACTGCGCCGATCACCGCCGGCACCGGTAAGGCCCTCGGGCTTTTCGGGCAAACGCGCACCTGTTATGAGGTCGCCATGGGCGCTACGCAATTCGAAATCATGGCCGATGGCACGGCGCTGGCCTACCGCGAGGATGGCGGCGAGGACTTTGGCCGCTGCGGCACCTTCTGGCTGGGTGGATTCAAATCCGACATGGAGGGATCCAAGGCGGAAGCCCTCGCGGCGCTGGCCCGCGACACGCGGCGCCTGGCCTTCCGCTTCGATTACTCCGGGCACGGACAATCGGGTGGCGATTTCGCGGACGGGACAATTTCGGCCTGGCTCGAACAGGCTGTCCACATGTTCACGCGGAAAGCCCCTGGCCGCCGCATTCTCGTCGGTTCCAGCATGGGTGGCTGGCTGGCCCTGCTGCTCTACCGGGCTTTGCTGGAACGGCACCCGAGTGCCGCCCGCCGCGTCGCAGGGCTGGTGCTGATAGCACCCGCCGCCGACATGACCAGCGACCTGATGTGGAACATCTTCCCCGCCGCAGTGAAGGCCGAGATCGCCGAAAATGGTGTCTTCATGCGTCCCTCGCTTTATGGCGATCCCTATCCCATCACAGAGCAGCTCATCACCGACGGCGAACAGCACCTGATCTTGAAGGACGGGCTCGATTGCGATTGTCCGGTGCGCATCCTGCAGGGGGATGCCGATCCCGATGTGCCGCCCGCCCATGGCATGAAGGTTTTCGGCGCCCTGCGCGGCGGCGACATCGCCATTACCCTGATCAAGGACGGCGATCATCGCCTGTCATCGCCGGGGCAATTGGCTCTGATCCGCGAAACCGTATTGCGGCTGGCTGAGCGTGCCGACGGCGTCAGCGTGTGATATCGCGGGCCAGCGCCGCCAGCCCCTCGCGGTAGGTCGGATAACTTAACTTGATCCCCAACTCGCGCTTCACCAAGTCGTTGCTGACGCGCTTTGAATCGGCATAGAAACTCAAGGCCATCGGCGTAAGCGCTGCTTCATCGAACGGCGTATCGGGGGGCACCGGCAGACCCAGCAGCCTGGCGGCATATTCCACCACATCCTGGGGCGGTGCCGCCTCGTCGTCGCAGACATTATAGGCCGCACCCGGCCGCGGCCTGGCCATCGAGGCTTCAAGCACCGCCGCGATATCCTCCACATGGATGCGGCTGAACACTTGACCCGCCTTGATGATGCGCTTTGCCGTGCCGCCGCGCACCGTGAGCAGCTGGTTGCGCCCCGGCCCATAGATGCCGGCTAACCGGAAGATGTGAACGGGAAGGCCATGCGAGCCCCACAGCCCCAGCCATTGCGTCTCCGCCGTCAGCCGCCTTTGCCCGCGCTCCGTGTTGGGCGTCGGCGGCGTGTCCTCGGTGACGAGACCGCCGCCGTGGTCGCCATAGACGCCCGTCGTCGAGAGATAACCCACCCACGCAAACTGCCTGGCGCGCGCCGCGAGGCCGCCGGCATGGCGCCGCAGCACCGGGTCGCCATCGCTGCCCGGCGGCGCGGAGTCCAGCACATGGGTCACGCCCTGCCATGCGGCGCGCGGCAGTGGTGCTGTGCCATCGAAGATGAAGGCGCGGTAACCCGCCACCGCAATCGCCTTGGCGCCATATGCGCTACGGCTGGTGGCGGAGATGGTCCAACCCCTTGCCGCCAGGCGGCGGCAGAGAACCCGGGCCGAAAAGCCGAGGCCAAAGCACAACAAATGGCTCATTCCACGCTCCATTCCTCGCGCACGGCGGCATCAGTTTCGGTTGCCATATTTGTTGCCCGGAGGCGCGCGAACCGTCCGGCACCGGTCAATCGCCACAGGGCCCACACCGCCATGGCCCGCACCAGGGGCGAGACATCTTCCAGCAGCGCCTCGACGCGCGGCGCCAGGGCCTCCTCGCCGCTGTTGCCCGCCGCGATCAGCACATTGCGGATGAAGCGGTCGCGCCCCGTGCGCTTGACGGGTGAACCGGCGAACAGCTTGCGGAAGGCGGCATCGTCCAGCAGCAGAAGATCATGCAGGGCGGGGCTCGCCAGGCCGGCACGCGCCCGCAGTTTCATTTCCGCCGCGGCCACGGCGAATTTGTTCCATGGGCACACGGCGAGGCAATCGTCGCAGCCATAGATGCGGTTGCCCATGGCCCGCCGGAATTCGCGCCCGATGTGTCCCTTGTGTTCGATGGTGAGATAGGAAATGCAGCGCCGCGCGTCGAGCTGATAGGGCGCCGCAAAGGCGTTTGTCGGGCAGATGTCGAGACAGGCCCGGCACGACCCGCAATGATCCGTGTCCGGAGCATCTTGGTCGAGCTCCGCCGTGGTGAGAATGGTGCCGATGAAGAACCACGAACCAAGTTCCCGCGACACCAGATTGCTGTGCTTGCCTTGCCAGCCCAATCCCGCCTTCTGCGCCAGCGGCTTCTCCATGAGCGGTGCCGTGTCGACGAAGACCTTGACTTGCGCCTTGGCCTGATGCGCCAGCCATTGCGCAATGGTCTTGAGCTTGCCCTTCACCACGTCATGGTAATCGCGGTTGAGCGCATAGACGGAAATGTTTCCCTGTGCCTTCTCCTCGAGCCGCGCCAGCGGATCGATCCCGGGTCCGTAGTTCTGCGCCAAGACCACCGCCGAACGGGCCGCGGGCCACAAGGCCAACGGATTGCCCCGCCGTTCCGCCGTTTCCGCCATCCACTCCATGGTGCCGTGGTGCCCCTCGGCAATGAATCGGCCCAGCCGTTCCGCCTGTTGGCGGTCATCCGCCAGGGAGGTGATCCCCACCGCTTCGAAGCCCTCGGCCAAGGCGCGCGCCTTGAGGCGGGAGGCCAAGCCCGCCATGCTCAGAAATCGAGATCGGCGTAGTGGCCGGCGGGCGCCATGCCGCGCACCGTGTCGGCCAGCAGCGGCCGGAACGACGGCCTCGACTTGACGCGCTGGTACCACGACTTCGCCACCGGATAATCCGCCCACGGAACATCGCCGAAATAATCGACCGCCGAAATATGCGCCGCCGCCGCCAGATCGGCGAGCGACAGCCGGTCGCCGGCCAGCCAGACGCGGTGGTCGGCCAGATGCCCGACATAACCGAGATGGTCGCGCAGCCTTGCCATCGCCTGGCGGACCCGGCCCGTATCCATGCCGCCGCCGCCCGCCTGGCGCGGCAGGAAGCGCCGGATGACCTTCTCGGTCAGCACCGGTTCGGAAACCTCGGCATAGAACTTGGTGTCGAACCAGGCCACAAGGCGGCGCACCTCGGCGCGCTCGAAGGCATCGCCCGGGATGAGCTGCAGCCGCGTGCCCTTGGTTTCCTCGAGGAATTCGCCGATGGCCTCGACGCCGCAGACCGGCGAGGCGCTGTCCACCAGATAGACCGGGAGGGTCCCCGCCGGATTGAGTTCGAAAATGTCGGGGCTCGGGTCCCATGGCGTCTCGTCGATGAGCTCCACGGCAACGCCATACTCGGCGAGCGCCAGGCGCATGCGGCGGCTGAACGGATCGAGCGCGAAATGAACCAGAGTCGGCATTTTAGGAGAGAATTAACCTTGGACCTGTCTACACTGCGGACGGGGAATTTCCGCCGCAATTGCCCCGCAACTGAGCGGCATATAAAACGCGCTGGGCCAAGCGGCAAGCGATTCCGAGTTCCGGCCGGGGGGCCCACGTGACGCTAACATGCTGATTATCCAGATTGTCGTGCTGGCGCTGATCCAGGGAATCACCGAATTCCTGCCGATTTCGTCGTCGGGCCACCTGATCCTGGTGCCATTGCTGACCGGCTGGCCGGACCAGGGTGTGATCACCGACATGGTGACCAATCTGGGCACGCTGCTTGCCGTCATCGTCTATTTCTGGCGCGATGTGGTGGCCATGCTGCGTGGCCTGGTGGATGCCGCCCGGCGCGAGGCGACACGCGACCGGCGCCTGGTGTTCAACGTCATCATCGGCACCATGCCGATCATCCTGGTGGGCCTCGTGCTCAAGGTCACCCATCTCGACGAACATATCCGCAGTGCCACGCTGGTCGCCGTCAACGCCATCGTTTTCGGCGTGTTGCTCTATCTCTTCGATGCCTTTGGCCTGATGCGCCGCACCATCGCCGACATGAACTGGAAGACCTCGCTGATCATCGGCTGCGCCCAGGCCCTGTCGCTGAGCCCCGGCACCAGCCGCTCCGGCATCACCATGACGGCCGGCCGCGGCCTGGGCTTCACGAGGCCCGATGCGGCGCGCTTTTCCTTCCTGCTGTCGATACCGGCCAATGGCGCGGCCTCGGTCCTGGTCATCGGCGATGCCTTGAAAAGTGGTGAAACCATTTCCGCCGCCGTCATTCTGACCGGCGTGCTGACATTCTTCATCGCCCTCGGCACCATCACCATCCTGATGCGCCTGGTGCGCCGCATGAGCTTCCTGCCCTTTGCCGCCTACCGCATCCTGCTGGGCGCGGTGCTCCTGGGTTTGATCTATTCCGGCATCCCCTTGGGGGCCGTGAACTGACCGGCCTTGCGGTAGCGGTAGAGATAGGTCGGCACGATGCCGCCGATATCGCGGGCAGCGATCCCCAAGCCCTCCAGCGTGCGCCGCTCCTTGATGGCGGCCGCGCTCGCCACATTGTCGGATTTCAGCAGCTCCACCTGATCGGGGGTGAGGAGAGGCTTGGGCAGCAGGCCGAGGATCATGGCTTGAATGCGCGCCACACCCCATGGCACCGGCACCAGCAGGCGCTTGCGCCCGGTGGTCTCAAGGGTGAATTCCATCAATTGCTTGAAGGTCAGAATCTCGGGGCCGCCCAGCTCATAGGCGCGGCCATCGGCATCGCCCTTGTCGATAAGGCGCGCCACCGCCTCGGCCACGTCGCCCACGAAGACGGGTGCGAATTTCGTCGCCCCGCCGCCGATCAGCGGCAAGGCCGGAGCGAAGCGTGACAGCGACGCAAAGCGGTTGAAGAAATCATCCTCGGGGCCGAACACCACCGAGGGCCTCAGGATGATGGCGCCGGGGAAATTGGCCCGCGCCCGCTTCTCGCCCTCGGCTTTCGACTTGGCGTATTGGGATGTGCCGTTTTCGTCGGCCCCCAGGGCCGACATCTGGATGAACAGGCGGGCCTTGGCGGCCTTCGCTGCCTTGGCTGAAGCCTCGGCGCCGAACACATGCACCGCATCGAAGCTCTGGGCACCCGCCGAATAAAGCACCCCCGTCAGGTTGATGACCGCGAAGGCCCCGCCGCAGGCCGCGGCGATCGAGGCCGGATAACGCACGTTGGCTTGCACCGCCATGATCTGGCCGGGCGTCCCCAGAGGCTGCACATGGCCGGCAAGGTCCGGCCTCCGGCAGGCCACCCGGATGCGGTAACCCCGCCTTGCCAGGGCCCGCACGATATGGCGGCCAAGAAAGCCGGAGCCGCCGATGACGGTGATGAGTTTTTCAGACGGCTGGACGGTCACGGGGTTCAAAACTCTCGCAGGTTTGCTTAAGCCGAGCTTTAGCGCTGGAAAGACAAGCCCGCAACGGACAATGGTACCCGTGGCAAGGGCCCTCATCCGCCCTTCGGGCACCTTCTCCCACGCTTTGCGCGGGAGAAGGCACATCGCCTCTTGCGCCTTCTCCCGTCCCGGCCTTGACCCGGGATGGGAGAAGGTCCCGAAGGGGGATGAGCGCTTTGCCAGAGGCGCAGTTCAACCCGACAGCATCGGTTGACAAGTCCCGTCTCCGCCCTCTATGAGACGGCCCGGAATGCCCTGATGGCGGAATTGGTAGACGCACTAGTTTCAGGTACTAGCGATGAGAGTCGTGGAGGTTCGAGTCCTCTTCAGGGCACCACTTTTCTAAAAATCGAGAACGCGGGACCCCTTCATGGCCATCAAGCTTTACAAGGGCGACCTGCCCGCCGGACTGGACTTCGGCACCTCCGTCGCGGTCGATACCGAGACACTGGGGTTGATCCCGCGCCGTGACAAGCTCTGCGTCATCCAACTGTCGTCGGGCGACGGCAATGCCCATCTGGTGCAGTTCGACCGCGCCACCTACGAGGCGCCCAACCTGAAAGCGCTGCTCACCGACCCGGCCGTCACCAAGATTTTTCACTACGCCCGCTTCGATGTGGCGGTGTTGAAGCAATACCTCGGTATCGACACCACACCACTCTATTGCACCAAGATCGCCTCGAAACTGACTCGCACCTATACCGACCGGCATGGCCTGAAAGACCTGATCAAGGAACTGCTCGGTATCGAACTCAACAAGCAGCAGCAGAGCTCGGACTGGGGCACCCATGTGCTGAGCGACGCCCAGAAGCAATATGCCGCCCAGGACGTGATCTATTTGCACGAGATGAAGGCGAGGCTCGACCAGATGCTGGCCCGCGAAGGGCGGAGCGCCATCGCGAGAGCCTGTTTTGACTTCGTACCCGCCCGCGCCGATCTCGACCTGGCGGGCTGGACCGAGGAAGATGTCTTCGCCCACTAGCGCGGCGCGCGCCGTCCGCTTCGCGGCCCTGTCCAGGGGCTTGAGCTGGCTGGCGGCCGCAATCGGTGTAGGTTTCGCCATTCTGTTCTTGAGCCAGGCCGGCCTGTTCGGCGCATTTCTGCCGGCGGCCGGGCCTGCCGCTCCCGGTCTGCCGGTGACCGATCAGATCACCGCCACGGAGTCAACCGTCAGCGGACTCGACCGCGAGAACCAGCCCTACCAGGTAAGAGCCGGACGCGGCTGGCAGGATGGAAAGGTGCCGCAGCGGGTGCACCTCGAAACCGTCGAGGGCCAGTTCCACAGCACCTCGGGCGAGACCTACCGCTTGAGCGCCGACACCGGCATCTACGATACCAAGGTCAAGGAGCTGGACCTCGAGGGCAATGTCGTCATCCGCGAGGCCGGGCGCTTCACCGCCATGATGGACCGCGCCCATGTGGTGGTGGAAGAAAAGAAACTGATCTCGGACGCCCCGGTGAACGTTTCGATTGGCGGCGGCACGATCGCCGCCAATGGCCTTGAGATCAGCGATGACGGCAAACGGATTGTGTTCTTGAATGGCATGAAGGCCCGCTTCGGCGGCGCGGCGAATAAGGGAGACGGCAAACCATGATGCGCAATCTGCTCGCGGCCACGGCCCTGTTGGCGCTGTTGAACGCCAGCCCTCCCGTCCTGGCGGCGGAGAGCACAACTCCCCAGGTCGATATCGAGGCCAATCAAATGGAAATTCTCGATGCCGAGAAAAAGGCCATCTTCCGCGGCAGTGTCGATGCGACACGGGCCGGCATCAACTTGAAATGCGACGAGCTCACGGTCAAATATGCCGAGGTGAAACAGGCTGATGGCACCTCGAAAACCGATGCCACCGAGCTCGACGCCACGGGCCATGTGACGATCAAGACG
>JANPCA010000123.1:0-3005 GCA_031430715.1 Hyphomicrobiales bacterium
TTCGCCAGGCTCTGCAACGAATGCCCACGTCGACGCATTTCCACTTTGATGGCAAACTGGTCCCATTTCGTCTTGCGTGGTCTGGGCATAATCGACTTTTTTTGATCGGACAAACTATCCATTTGGATTTTTTAATCTATCCATTTGACCTGATTGACAAGGTCCTTTTCTCAAAGAGCTCCAGCGTCCATGCCTGACCCGTCTGATTTTGGGGATTATGAGGTCGGGCGCCGTCTACGGGAGCTCCGGCGTAAACGGCATGAAAATCAGGATGATTTTGCCCGGTACATGGGGGTGGTTGTCGGCACCTACGCCAAATACGAGCATGCAACGCGCGCTCCGGATGCAGTCAATCTTATCAGGCTGCACAAGATGACGAATGTCGATCTGAATTGGCTCCTAACCGGCTTCGAATCAGCCACGGGCCCTCTCGATTTCGACATCCTCAAGGGCGTCATCCAAGCGATCGAGGAGGAGACGCTCGGAATCGATCCGGTGTCGAAAGCCAGGCTCATTTCCCGCCTTTACAGCGATAGGATTAAAGAGAAATCTGTAGGAATAGAGGCGAACATCCCATCCAGGGGTAAACAAGCCACCTAATCAGTGGGGGCACCATGACGATCGTCGAAGAAGTCCGCCAAATCTCATCGCGGCGAAGCCCGCCAACTCAAACCGTGTGCCCTGTTCCTGCGCCGCCAGGCTGACGCCCCAGCCCCGCGTCAACGAGCTCCTGGCCCAGCTCGACGCCTTCAAGCCCATGGCCTTGACCCATGAGCGTCCACCCCGCCTCCACTTGCAGCCCGCGCCCTGGGTCAGGGCCATGACGGGCGGGCGTCCGAAGCCCTGAAAAGGGCCATTTTGGGCGGCAAAAACTTCCGCCTTCTTTTTGCTGTTCAAGTCCCTCCAAAACGTCAAAAAGCCCCGTTTTCAGGGCCATTTTGGAGAACTCGGAACGCCAACGAGAACTCCGAAGGGAGTGGCCAACTTCATTTTCCTAAGTGCTTGATTTCATTCAGCCGGACTCGGAACACAACTCGGAACGAGGCCGACTCGCGGAGCCACCCACTTTTGCTCACGAAGACCCGTGAAAGCCGCGCAACTCCTTAATTACCCACGTATTTCCGTCTAATCCCACCCAATCCCGGCCAAAGCCACCGTGGCCATCTTGGTTGACGGTTTACTGGACGGACCCGATTCGAACATCTTGAAGGGAACCCTCCCCTCAAACCAGCAGATCGTTGCCAAGCTCGGCCTTGGTGACGTTGAGCACCGTCAGGGTCTCGCCGCCGTCGAAGCTGAAGATGACGTTGCCGCCCGAGTCCACCGCGTGCGCCAGGGCGCCGGCCACGGACGTGACGCCCAGGCTGGGAAAGAGTTGGATGGTATCGCTATTGTCCTCGAAATCCATGATCGTGTCGCTTGCCCCGCCGCGGGCAAAGACGAACCGGTCGCCGTCCGCACCCCCGGTCAGCCGGTCATTGCCGCCGCCGCCGTTCAGCCGGTCGCTGCCCGTGCCCCCCAAAACCCGGTCGCTGCCAGAGCCACCGCCGATGGTATCGTCCTGCGATCCACCGTCGATCACGTCGCGTCCGGTACCGCCCTCGATCCGGTCATCGCCGGCCCCGGCGTAAATCCTGTCTTTGCCGCTGCCGCCATCGATTGCATCGGCGCCGTCGCCCGCCCCCTCCTGGGGGTCGAGCCGGAAGATTTCGCCGTCGAGGCCCAGCACATAGAGATTGCCGTGGCCATCTTCCGCAAAGGACGCGATGTTGTTGAGGCTGCCGCCATTGACGGTTAGTTGCGCCGTGCGGTTGATGGCATCGACCGCGGCGCCATCGACGACCCGGAAGCTCCACACCTGATCCGATACGAAATCGGCATAGAGATAGACGCCCTGCAGGCCCGCCGACGTGCCCCGGTAGACATAGCCGCCGGTCACCGAGAAACCGCCCCCGGAAGACAGCACGTGGGGATATTCGATCAGCGGCCCGGTCAGTTCGGGCGAATCGGCTGGCGGATTATCCGGGATGGTGTCGTCGAAGACCAGGGTTCCCTCAACGACCTTCCATCCGTAATTCTCGCCGCCATCGCTGGTGAAGGGCTGGAAATTGATTTCCTCGACGCGGTTCTGGCCGACGTCGGCGATATAGAGATCGCCGGTCAGCCGGTCGAAGGATGGCCGCCAGGCATTGCGCAGACCAAGCGCCCAGATTTCATCCGCCCCGTCCGCGTTGACGAAGGGATTGTCATCCGGATTGGCATAGTCGCGGTTGCCGTTGGTCGGAAAGGCGTCGGAGTTGACGTCGATGCGCAGCATCTTGCCGAGAAGCACGTCCTTGTTCTGGGCATTGTTCGCGGGGTCGCCCCCCGAGCCGCCGTCACCCGTCGAGACATAGAGATAGCCATCCGGCCCAAAGGCGATCCAGCCGCCATTGTGGTTGGAAAAGGTCGGATGCGGAATGGTCAGGATGACGTCGCCGCTGCCGGCGTTCGCCACATCTGGATTGCCGGCCGATCGCGCGTAGCTTCTGACCTCGATATTGCCCGCCGGGTTGGTCACATAGACATAGAACTTGCCGTTCGTCTCGTAGTCCGGATGGAAGGCCAGTCCCAGCAGGCCCTGCTCGCCGCCCTTGGCGATCGATGTCCCGATGTCGAGGAACGGCCGGGCCTTCACCTCGCCCGTGAGCGTATCGAGAATGCTGATCGTTCCGTCCTGCCCGGCCACGAACAGCCGGTCCGGATCGCCGGGTGCCGACATGGCGAAGATCGGCTTGGCCAGCGTGGCGGTGATCAGGGTTGCTTGAATATCGCCGCTGCCCGCAATCCTGTCGCTGGCGCCATAGCCATAGATGAGGTCGTTGCCGCCGCCGCCATTGATGCTGTCGCTGCCTTCGCCGCCCGAAATGACATCAGCGCCACGCGCCCCGTTCACCTGGTCGGAGCCAGCCAACGCCGCGATCGTATCGCCGAAATCGGTCCCCAACAGTGTGTCGGCGCCATTG
>JANPCA010000124.1:0-2314 GCA_031430715.1 Hyphomicrobiales bacterium
CATCTTCGGTGTAAACGAAGCGCTCTACCAACTGAGCTAATCGCCCCTTGGCTGGCTCATACCGCTTGGGGCCGGCTACCGCAATGCCCAACGAAAACCCCGCGCGGTTTCTGAGGGCGCACGGGGTCAATCTCGATTGAATGGTGCCTAAAGAGCTCTACCCGATCCGCCGCCTCCTCAAAGCCACTGCCTACGCTAACGCCTTACCGGCAGCACCTATCAGCGGGTGATTCGATGGCTTTGGCAAGAGTTTGCGATTGCGAAAATAGTGGACTCGCGGAAACACCGGGCGCTGGTGCGCCCGGCCCTCATCCGCCCTTCGGGCACCTTCTCCCCGCAAGGGGAGAAGGGTGATGTTGTCAATGCGCCCTTGCGGCGCCCTCGCCTGCGCGTTCGGCAGCGGCCCGGGCAGCGGCTGCCGCTTCTTCCGCCACTTCGTCCCATACGATCGCCTCGGGCAGGCGCACCAGGGCGTGTTTCAGGACCTCGTCCATCCGCGATACCGGAATGATCTCCATGCCGGATTTCACGTTGTCCGGAATCTCCGCCAGGTCCTTGGCGTTCTCTTCCGGGATCATCACCTTCTTGATGCCGGCGCGCAAGGCCGCCAGCAGCTTCTCCTTCAAGCCGCCGATGGGCAGCACGCGGCCCCTGAGCGTGATCTCGCCGGTCATGGCGACATCGCGCTTCACCGGGATGCCGGTCATCACCGAGACGATGGCCGTCACCATGGCGATGCCCGCCGACGGACCGTCCTTGGGTGTTGCCCCTTCCGGCACATGTACGTGGATGTCGCGCTTGTCGAAGACCGGTGGCTTGACGCCGATCGAGGTGGCACGGCTGCGCACATAGGACGATGCCGCCGAAATCGATTCCTTCATCACGTCGCGCAGGTTGCCGGTCACCGTCATCTTGCCCTTGCCGGGCATCATCAGGGCTTCGATGGTCAGGATCTCGCCGCCGACTTCCGTCCAGGCAAGGCCGGTCACCACGCCGACCTGGTCGTCGCCCTCGATCTCGCCGTGGCGGTGCTTCTTGACGCCTAAGTACTGGTTAACGATCTCCGGCGTCACCTTGATCTTCTTCTTGGCTTTGTTCGACATCAGCTCCTTCACCGCCTTGCGGGCCAGCGAATTGATCTCGCGCTCAAGGTTTCTGACGCCGGCCTCGCGGGTGTAACTGCGGATGACCTCGTAGAGCGCCTCGTCGGTGATCTCGAACTCCTTCTTCTGAAGCCCATGATGCTCGGCCGATTTGGGCACCAGATGGCGCCTGGCGATCTCGAGCTTTTCCTGCTCGGTATAGCCGGCGATGCGGATGATCTCCATGCGGTCGAGGAGTGCCGGCGGAATGTTGAGCGTGTTGGAGGTGGTCACGAACAGCACATTCGAGAGATCGTATTCGACCTCGAGATAGTGATCCATGAAGGTCGAGTTCTGTTCCGGATCGAGCACCTCAAGCAGTGCCGATGACGGATCGCCGCGGAAATCCTGGCCCATCTTGTCGATCTCGTCGAGCAGGAACAGCGGATTGGCCTTCTTCGCCTTCTTCATCGACTGGATGACCTTGCCCGGCATCGAGCCGATATAGGTCCGCCGATGCCCGCGGATTTCGGCCTCGTCGCGGACACCACCCAGCGAAATGCGGATGAACTCGCGGCCCGTCGCCTTGGCGATCGACTTGCCGAGCGAGGTCTTGCCCACACCTGGCGGTCCGACGAGGCAGAGGATCGGCCCACGCAGTTTATTGGTGCGGCTTTGCACGGCGAGATATTCGAGGATGCGTTCCTTCACTTTCTCAAGGCCGAAGTGATCGGCATTGAGAACGTCCTCGGCGAATTTCAGGTCATGCTTGACCTTGCTCTTCTGGCCCCAGGGAATGCCCAGCAGCCAGTCGAGATAATTGCGCACCACGGTTGCTTCCGCCGACATGGGGCTCATCTGGCGGAGCTTCTTCACTTCCGCCTCGGCGCGCTCCTTGGCTTCCTTCGACAGCTTGGTGGACTTGATGCGCGCGTCGATCTCGTCGATCTCGTTCCTCTCCTCGCCGTCGCCCAATTCCTTCTGGATGGCCTTCATCTGCTCGTTCAGATAATATTCGCGCTGGGTCTTCTCCATCTGGCGCTTGACGCGTGAGCGGATGCGCTTCTCGACCTGCAGCACGGAGATCTCGCCCTCCATCAGCGCGAAAACCTTCTCGAGGCGCTGGGCAACCGAAGTCATCTCGAGAAGCTCCTGCTTCTCGGTGATCTTGATGGCAAGATGGGCGGCAATCGTATCTGACAGCTTGCCGAGATCGGTGATCTGGCCAAGGG
>JANPCA010000125.1:0-3641 GCA_031430715.1 Hyphomicrobiales bacterium
GTGCCGCCGTCGCCAAGGTCTATGCCGGAATTACACCCAATGATGTGAAGCCCATGACCGACGCGGAACGCAATATTCTTTTCGGGCAAACGGCGCTGGCGTGAGGCCGCTCAGGCGGCGGCAATGGCGGCGTCCGCGAACAGGCCATGTCCTGCGAAATTCTGCCGGTAGAGCTTGAAATCCGCCATATAGGCCCTGGCAATCGTGTCCTTCAGCTCATCATCGAAGAAGCGCTCGGGCGCCGGACAGAGGCCGCCCATGAGGATGGTTTCGATCCGCCACACCTCCGTGTCGGCGAAGGACGAATCGCCTGGCAGCTCGCCAAGCTGGCCCGCATCGTGTTTGGCGAAAGGCCTCGCATCGACCAGCGCCATGCCGGTCTTCTCCGCAAGCACCGCGCCAATCGCGCCGAAATTCTCGAAGCAGAAATAATCGTCGTAAGCGGCATAAACCAGGAAATCGACCTGCGGCCGCCAATGGATATTGAGCGTCTTGATCGGCGGGCGCACCACTTCCGTGCAGAACTTGCGGAAGGTGAGCTTGCCGAGCTCCGGAACGCCTGAGGCCACCGCCTGGAACTGCCAGGCCTCAGGCGTCCGCTTCACGAACTTGTCGAGAAAACAGCTGACCAGCCGCCCATAGGGGCAGCGCAGGATGGCGAAGCGGTATTGGGCCAGCGCCAGTTCGCGCAGGTTCGGCCGGAAGCTGTCATTGTTCTGATGCACCCAGCTCCATTGGCTCTGGTCGGCAATGGCGCCGTTCTTGAGCGCGATCGACAGCCGCATGGTGGTGCAGCCGTTCTTGGGGATCATCGAATAGACGGCATTGCTGTCGTAGATCAGCAGCGCATGGGTGTGGGCGAAATTGTGCTGGGGATTTGCTCTCACGATCGAGCCCAGCGACGACGCGCCGTATCGTAAGAGATGTGCCATTTCAACGCTCTGCACGCCAGAATTGAACAATTTCGAACACCGTGGACTTGGCTATATATTCCAACATCCAAGATTATGTTAACTTTTCCCGCGCCATGATGAGATTGAGCGTGTTGGCGGCGAGAATCATGATGGCGCCAGCCACCGACCAGATGTCGATACCCTCGTGATAGAGGAAATAGCCAGCCAGCGCCGACAGCGGCAGGCGCAGGAAATCCATGGGGCTAACCACCGTGGCATCGGCAAGCGAGATAGCCTTGGACAGGCAGTAGTGCGAGAAGGTTCCGGTGAGCCCCAGCACGGCGATCCACGGATAGGCGGTAGGCAGCGGCGCCACCCAGGTAAGATAGGAGGGGACCGCCCCGATCACCGATTGCATGCCGAACATCATGAAGATGACGGTCAGTGCCGTATCGCGCCTGGTGATGAATTTGGTGAGGCTGACCGTGGCCGCGAAGAGGAGCGCCGCCACCAGCGCCACCAGATGCCCCGGCTGCAGGCTCAACCCCGGCTTGACGATCATCACGACGCCCGCAAAACCGATGATCAGGGCCGCGAACTTGAAACCATACATGCGCTCACCCAGAAACGCCGTGGCGAGGATGGCGATCCACAGCGGCATGGTGAACTCGATGGCGATCACCTCGGCGAGCGGGATCAGCACCAGGGCCGAGACCCAGGCATATTGCCCGCCATAGTGGATGACGTTGCGGATGCCATGCAGCCGCAATTGCGCGAGGCGGCCCCTGAGGCCGCCGTTCAGCATGATGATCGGCGTGAGGATGAGGAGGGCGATGACACTGCGCAGCAACAGCACCTCGAAGACCGGCAGGGCCGCGGCCAGTTCGCGCCCCGCCACCGTCATGGCAAGGGTGGAGGTGAGCCATCCTGCCATCCACAATCCCGCCTGTCCGGTTTGCTGTTCCTGGGCCACGCCTGCCTGTCTCTCGTGTTGTGCCAGCACTAGCGGCGGGCGGCTTGCGCGCATAGGCCGGAAACGGCATGGCAACCCTGATTTTTCCGGCGCACTTGACGGATTGGACCGCCTGACGCATGGTGCGCGCCTGATGACCGCCGCCCGCCTTTTCGCAGCCATTTGCCGCTGCCTGATTATCAGCTAGCCGAACACCGCTGGCAGGGCGCCGCTTTTCTCAAAACACCAGATGAAGCGATCCCGGGCCGGCAGAGCCTTGAGGACAAATATGACGCTCCGTCTCTACAACACCCTGACACGCCGGAAAGAGGGCTTCAAACCCCTCGATGACAAGAACGTGCGCATGTATGTCTGCGGGCCGACAGTCTATGACCACGCCCACATCGGCAACGCCAGGCCGGTCATCGTCTTCGACGTGCTGTTCCGCCTGCTGCGCCATCTCTATGGCGAAGACCATGTGAAATATGTCCGCAACATCACCGATGTCGACGACAAGATCAACGCCAGGGCCCGCGAGGAGGGCGTATCGATCCGTACACTGACGGACCGCACGGCGGCACAATTCCACAAGGACATCGCGGCGCTGGGCGTGCTGGAACCGACGGTCGAACCGCGCGCCACTGAGCACATCACCGAAATGGTCGAGATCATCGAGAAGCTGATCGCCAAGGGTCACGCCTATGCGGCCGATCGCCATGTGCTGTTCGACGTGCCTTCGATGAAGGATTACGGCAAACTGTCGCGCCGCCCGCTTGACGAGATGGTGGCGGGCGCCCGCGTCGATGTCGCCCCCTACAAGCGCGGCGACATGGATTTCGTGCTGTGGAAGCCGTCGGACGCGGAGACCCCCGGCTGGGACAGTCCCTGGGGCAGGGGAAGGCCCGGCTGGCACATCGAATGCTCGGCCATGAGCTGGAAACATCTGGGCGAGACCTTCGATATCCACGGCGGTGGCATCGACCTGGTCTTTCCGCACCATGAGAACGAAGTGGCCCAGACGAGATGCGCGTTTGGGCACGGGGTGATGGCCAATGTCTGGATGCACAACGGGTTCCTGCAGGTCGAGGGGCAGAAGATGTCCAAGAGCCTGGGGAATTTTGTGACGATCAACGAGTTGTTGCAGAGCTGGGGTGGAGAAGTTTTGCGCTTCAACATGCTCACGACCCATTATCGGCAACCAATAGACTGGACCTCGAAAGGTTTGGAAGAAAGTTGGCGGACTCTCAAGAGATGGCAAAGGCAATTGTTAAATACTTCCCGCAGTAGTTCTGGCTTCCCAACTAAAGTACTGGCCGCCCTAAGCGACGATCTAAATACACCGGATGTCTTGACCGCGCTTCACTCGTTGAGCAAGAGACGAGACCATGTGGCGCTTGGTGCGGGGCTCAATGCTCTGGGGTTCACACTCTCAGACGAAGCGTTGCGGGCGCCTCCATTTAACCAAACACTCACAGAGAATTCCGTTTTTGTGAATGAGAATAAGTTTTTTGGTGCAACAATTAGTCAGAAACCAAGTGACGAGCTAGTTGGAGAAAAAATTTCAATCCGCCTTGAGGCCCGCAAGGCCAAGAACTGGGCGGAGAGCGACCGTATCCGCGACGAATTGGCGGCGATGGGGATCGCCATTAAGGACAACAAGGACGGCACCACATCGTGGGAGGTCAAGCGTTGAACCGGCCCCCCTCCCGCCGCGCTGCGCGCGTCGACCTCCCCCGCGAGGGGGGAGGTAAAGGATTTACTGGTGGCGGAAAGAGTCTGCCCCGGCGCCTTCCCAC
>JANPCA010000126.1:0-3124 GCA_031430715.1 Hyphomicrobiales bacterium
CACTCCGGCAGGCCGGCCTTGCGCAAGCCTTCCTCCCAGCGGGCAAAGTCCTGATCGCGGCGCATCGGGAAACGGTAGCGCAGCCCTGACATCCGCAAGCCCGGATCATACTGGAGCAGCGTCGCCATGGCCCGGTCGGCTTCCGCCTGGCGCCCGATCAGGGCAGCACTTGCGGCGATCGTGGAATAGCCGAAAACCGCATTCTGCGGCATCGGCGTTGCGACCTCGGCCGCCGAAATTGCTTCCGGATAGCGTTCGGCGATAAAGTAGGCGAAGGCGATGCCGCGCCGCATGTTGGAAATGTGCGGATCGTGCGGGCTGAGCAGAAGTGCGCGGGCGATGCGGCTGATGGCGATATCGGCCTCGCCCCGCCAGCCCTCAACCCAGCCGCAAAAGAACCAGCCTTGCGCGAAATTGGGACTGATGTGAATGCTCTCTTCGAGCAGCGCCACGCCGGCGTCGAGATCGCCCAGCACATAGCCAAGGGCAAGCCCGGCGGTACTGAGCGCTACGGGATCGTCGCGGCCCAATTCGACCGCCCGCCGGGCCAGGCGCCTCACCTCGCCGCCTTCGCGCTCAGGATCGGCAATGCCGCCCAGCGCCTTCTTCTGCGAATAGCAGCGCGCCGCCATGCCGAAGGCGCTGGCAAATTCCGGATCGAGCTCGCAGGCGCGGTAGAAATGCGCGCTGGCCAGCTCGTTACCTTCCCGCGTCCACTTCACGATTTCAGCCTGGCCGCGCAGATAATAGTCGAAGGCATCGAGATTGGCGGGGGGTTTGCGCCGCGCCCGCTCGATTTCCACCTGCTCGAGCTTGGGCGCGATGGCGCCGACCACATGCGATGTGACCATGTCCTGCAACTCGAAAACGTCCTCGAGCTGGCCCTCGATGCGGTCGGCCCAGAGTGCCGCCCCGGTGGTCGCATCGATCAGTTGGCCGGTGATCCTCAGACGGTTGCCGGCCTTGCGCACGCTGCCGTCGAGCACATAGCGCACCCCGAGCTCGCGCCCCACCTGCTTGGCGTCGACCATGCGGCCCTTGTAGGTGAAGCTCGAACTCCGGGCGATGACGAAGAGCCAGGAGAAACGCGACAGCGCATTGATGATCTCCTCGACCATACCGTCGATGAAATAGTCCTGCTCGGCATCATTGCCGAGATTGGCGAAGGGAAGCACGGCAATCGACGGCTTGCGCGGCTGGGCGGGTAGCGGTTCTGCCGGTGCTTCGGCCTGGCTGCGCACCTGCTCATAGGCCTGGCGGGTGGCGTCCTCGGGCGCCGTGCCCAGCTCCTGCTTCAGCCGCTCCGTCAGATGCTGGTAGTGTTTCACCGCCTCCGAGCGGCGGCCGAGGGCGGCAAAGGCGCGGATCGCCAGCCGGTGCGCATCCTCGCGAAAGATGTCGCGGCGGATCGAGGCCTCCGCCCAGCGCAGCGCTTCGCCCGGATTGCCTTCCTCCAGTTCCAGCCGGCCGAGCTTTTCCAGCGTGTCGCAGGCGCCGATGCCGAAGCGGCGGCGCTCGGCACTGAGCCAATCCTCCCAGGCCTGCTCCTTGAGGTCGATTCCCGCCAACAGGTCGCCATCGAGCAGGCTCACGGCTTCGCGCCAGGCGCTGGCCGATCCCTCTTGAAGCAGCATCTCGAAGCGGCGCACGTCGGAGGTGGCGGCGGAGGAAAGCAATTGCACCGTGTGGTCGTCGGCCAGGATTGCTTCCGTGCCGATCGCCTTGCGTAAGCGCGCCAGCGCCTGGCGGAAGTTCTGGCGTGCTTGCTCATCGAAATGCGAGCCCCACAGGAGGCCGGTGATCTGCTCGCGCGGCACCGGCTTCCGGGCCATGGCCAGATAGGCAAGAAAGGCTCTGAGCTTGGCACTGGGAAAGGCCAGCGGGCCTTCCGGCCCTGTCAACTCGAATTGTCCGAACAGCTTGAGCTGCAGCATGTTTCTCACCGTGACTGGCGATTTAACTCCATGTCACGGACTTTTCACAAGGCTTTCGTGCGCGGGCCCCGCCGCCGTCACGGCGCCATGGTCAATTGTCCCCATCGCAACGGAGGACAAGGCCATGAATTGGATGATCGATGGAGCAAACGGTGACCTGTACCGCGCCGCAATGAACTATCCGCGACTGCAGAACGCAACGGACGATTGGGAGATCGAGCGCAATCTGGGCCGCGCGTCACGGCCACGAAAGCCGCGCCTCGCTGCTGCCCGCGGCAAACTCGCCGCTGCCTTCGCCAAACTGAGCAGCGCATTCCGCGCCGAACCATCAGCCCAGGAGAACCTGTCATGAGAAACTATGCCTTGCACTGCGCCGAGATGGCCGGAAGCCCCGACGCATCGCCCATGGCCCTGCTCCGCCATTGGCTGGCGCGGCGCCACCTGGTGAAATTGGCGGCCGCCAATGGAACGGCCGCCGAATTCAGCGGGATTACAGCGGCGGACTTGCAGTGGGCGATCCGCCTGCCGCTCTCCACCAACCCCAGACTGGCGCTCGAAGACCGCCTGTTCCGCAAAGCGCGCGCGTGCAGCAAAGTTTCGCTTGCCGCCGCTATCGAAAGGCGCAAGTTTTGAAGGTGCGGGGTTAGATTCGGTCTCGCCCGGCACACGGCTTTCATCATTTATGCAGCGGAGTCATCATGCAGATCAAATTGCGGCCTCCCGGGTCATTGGCCGGCGCCATCGTCACCGCCCTGTCGGCCGTGTTGCTGAGTGCGGCGCCGGCGCAATCGGCGTCGCTGCAAATCGGCAGCTCCTTCCAGGAGTCCTCCAACAAGACCGCGTCCGCACCCCCGGTTGCCGGCGCCTGCAACGGCATTTCCTTCTGCTACATCCTGTTCACCAAGGTGCCCGCCGGCAAGCAACTGGCGGTCACACAGGTGTCCTGCAGCCTGTCGGTCTCCTCTGGCACAGCGGAAGCCGTCGGCATGTATCTGGGCGTGCGCCGCAACGCGGGCGCGGTGGAGCGCTTCACCATGCTGGTGCCCGGCACCATGCCGAGCAATCAGCCCGGCTATACCCTGGTGCTGAACTCGGGCGCCCTGCAGCTCTATGAGGCCGGCGACCGTCCGGAAATCTTCGTGGGGTTCAAAGCCTCCGCCAGCACCACGGGCTTCTGCACCATCGCCGGC
>JANPCA010000127.1:0-4138 GCA_031430715.1 Hyphomicrobiales bacterium
CCCCGCTGGCGCGGTGGAGAGGGGGCATATGCGAAAGCCCTCCACGAGTGGGAGGGGGAACCTGCAGTCTTATTTAAATTGATTGCGGTTTAGGGACCTCTGACTCATGCCCCAGTCGTGGCTGTACCGGCGCTTCAATCTCTTCCTCGAACGCCTCATGCCGGAGGGGCTGTTCGCGCGCGCCCTCATCATCCTGGTGGCGCCGATGATCCTGCTGCAGTCGATCATGACCGGACTCATCCTCGACCGGCACTGGGAGAATGTCACCAAGGTGCTGGCCCGCTCATTGGCCCGCGATGTCAGCATGCTGATCCAACTCTATGAGCAATCCGACAAGAGCGATCAGGCGGTGGCGCGGATCGAGGGCATGGCCAACGAGCGCCTGGTGCTGGGTCTCGAGATCGAACGCAATGCCCAATTGCCAGCACCCTTGCCGCAGCCGCTGTTCTCGCGCGCCGACGCCAGGCTGACGCGCGAACTCAGCAAGGAAACGGGCAAGCCCTTCTGGCTCGACAGCCACGGCAAAGCGGGTTTCGTCGATATCCGCGTCGAGGTCGAAAAGGGCGTGGTCTTCCGGTTGCTCACCAGCGAGGACCGGGCCTATGCCACCAGCACCGACATCCTGCTGATGTGGATGATGCTGTCGTCGCTCCTGCTGCTGGCCATCGCCATCGTTTTCCTGAGAAACCAGATCCGGCCGATCACCGACTTGGCCAAAGCGGCGCAGAGTTTCGGCACCGGCCGCGACATCGGCATCTTCAGGCCGCGGGGTGCTGCGGAAGTGCGCTTGGCTGGCGAGGCGTTTCTCGACATGCGCGACCGCATCGCCAGGCAGGTCGACCAGCGCACCGCCATGCTGGCCGGCGTCAGCCACGATCTGCGCACCATCCTCACCCGCTTCAAACTGGAACTGGCCTTCCTCGGCAACGGCCCGAAGGTGAAGCCATTGAAGGAAGACGTGGACGAGATGCAGCGCATGCTCGAAGCCTATATGGCTTTCGTGAAGGGCGACGGCGGCGAGAAACCCGTTGAGACCGATCTCGGCGAATTACTTGCTTCGGCGGCGCGAACCACCGCGGCGGCGGGGCCAAGCGTCGCAATCGACGTTCCGAAGGGCCTCGTGGTGCGGGTGAAGCCCAATGCCTTCCGCCGCCTGATGGCCAATCTGCTCAGCAACGCGGTGCGCCATGCCAAGGCCGTGGACGTCCAGGCCCGTGCCGAGGATCATCTGTTGACTTTGACTGTCGACGACGATGGCCCCGGCATTCCGGCGGACCAGCGCGCCGAAGCCTTCAAGCCCTTCGTGCGTCTCGACAACGCCCGCAATCTCGATGAAACGGGCACTGGCCTCGGCCTTGCCATTGCCCTCGATATCGCAAGGGCGCATGGTGGCGAATTGCGGCTCGAGGACAGCCCCATGGGCGGGCTTCGCGCCGTGGTGCAGATACCAGTATGAGGGATTGACGATGGATTACCGGCTCGACCCGCTGTGGCTGAAGCTCAACCTGATGAACGCCGAGGGCTTGCAGGCCTTCGCGCCGGTCATGAAGATGATGGAACAGCAGATGGGCGCCAATGCCGAGGTGGCGAACCGGGTCATCGAGGAATACCGCAAGTTCCTGTTCCTCGCCATGCGGGCGGGCCATCAGGTGATTCCACCCGGCCCCGTCAACGACGTGTGGATGGCGCATCTGCAGACGGCGCAGAATTTCTGGCAGAACTTAGGCCAGATGATCACCGAACGGCCGGTGGCGGGCGGCATGGATGCCAAGGCCATGGGCGGCATGGGCGATGCCTGGGCGGCAACACTCAAGTCCTACGAGACGATCTTCGGCAGCAAGCCGCCCATGGACATCTGGGGCACCGGCCCCGCCGCGCAAAATCCCATGGAACAGATGATGGCCAACATGCGCAAAATGTTCGGGATGGGGTAGATGCAGGTGTCCTGTTGACGGAATTCTTGCCGAGGCGGACTATTGCTTTGAGTCTTGGGTTGGCGGGGGGTTAACCATGTTGCGTGTTGTGGCGCTGGGTTTGGGTTTGCTGGTGGCGGCGCCCGCTTGGGCGGATACGGCCTATCGCCGGGTCTGCGATGCTTCCGCCGCGGTGGCGCTCGATGCCGGCCACTTCATCGCCGCCGAGGATGAACACGACACGCTCAAGACTTACGCCTTTGGCGAAGAACAGGCCAAGGCGTCACTCGATCTCACCGACTATCTCGGTAACCGCGATGCCACCGGCGAGGCCAAGGAGGCCGACCTCGAGGGCGCGGCGCGGATCGGCGGCCGCATTTACTGGATCACCTCGCATGGCCGCAACAAGGACGGCGAGCGGAAGCACTACAGGCTGCGCTTGTTCGCCACGCCGATCGTCAATGGCGCCGCAGCACTGCCAAGCGTTGCGCCCTACAAGAGCCTCCTCGACGACATGATCGCCGCGCCGCAGCTGGCCAGTCTCGGCCTCAAGGCGGCGGCGGAACTTGCGCCGGAGGCGCCTGGCGGTTTCAACATCGAGGGCCTTTCAGCAACCGGCGATGGCCGGTTGCTGATTGGACTGCGGAACCCGCGCGCGGGCGATGACGCGATCGTCGTGCCGCTCGACAATCCGGCGGCCGTGGTGGAGGCAGTTGCCGCGCCGCAGTTCGGCCAGCCCATCACGCTGTCACTGGGCAAGCGCTCCATCCGCAGCATGGAATGGACCGGCGGACGTTATCTCATTGCCGCCGGCCCCTTTGGCGATGATGACGCCGGCTTTGCCATCTTTTCCTGGAGCGGGGAGCGCGATGCCAAGCCCATTCAAGTTCCCGCCGAGCTTGGCACGTTGCGGCCCGAAGCCCTGTTCATGCAACCGGGCAGCGGCGCCATCCATGTGCTGAGCGATGACGGTTCGGTGCAAATCGACGGCAAGGACTGCAAGAAGCAGATCCCCGACAAGCGCCGCTTCCGCGCGGCCGAGCTTGGGGCGCTGCTGCCGCCGTCCGCCATTCCGAAGGGCCCCGATGGGGCGCTCTATGACGATCTGGTGGCCCGTTTCACCAGTTTGAATGCCGGCGGCGGCCGCTACATGGAACAGAATTGTGCCGCGGTGGAGGTCCCGGGGTGGGACGGTTTTGTGCCGCAGCGCTGCAATTATGCCGCACTTGGTACCAAGGCGACGGTGACCATGCTGAACCCGGACCCCGACCGCCTGGCGCGCTGGATCATCACCGCCTGTCACGATGCCGCTGCCAGCAACATGGCACAATGCACCACGCATCTCAGGAAACGCGTGTGGCTCAATTCCAACGCGCAGTTCCCGATCGAAGGCTTCGTCATCGAACCGGAATCGGTCCTAGGCGGCGGCAGCGAAGCGCCGCTGTGCTTTCTGTTCCGCGACGGTGTCACGGTGCGCACCGCGTCGGCCAAGACGCAGCCGCCCGTCAATGGCGCCTGCGGCCCCGACAGCGCCAATGGTGAGGCGCTGAAGCGCGCTTATAATTACGCGCGCGTCGCCTCGACATCGCGCGAGGAGCTGGGCCTCGTGGCGGGAATGCCGGATGTCGGCGTATCGGGCAGCAGCGATGTCCGTTTCGGTGGCGCGGCGCGCGTGGCCTGGCAGAAGGCGTGGTCCAGCGACCGCAACGAGCTCATCTCGGCCGCCGCCCTCAGCGGCAAGGCATCGGGTGCCTTTCGCTGAACGGGCCGTTCAGAACAGCCGTCCGCCGTTGGGCACTTGGCGTTCGACGGCCACCAGAACGACGTCGCCCGCCTCATCGGGGAATCCGAGCGTCAGCACCTCCGACATGAAGGGGCCGATCTGGCGCGGCGGGAAATTGACAACCGCCGCCACCTGGCGGCCCATCAGGGTCTCGGGCGTGTAGTATTTGGTGACCTGGGCGGAGGATTTCTTCGTGCCGATCTCCGGCCCGAAATCGATCTTCAGCTTGAAGGCGGGCTTGCGGGCT
Source organism: Hyphomicrobiales bacterium (assembly GCA_031430715.1). GTDB lineage: Bacteria > Pseudomonadota > Alphaproteobacteria > Rhizobiales > Aestuariivirgaceae > Aestuariivirga. The sequence continues at coordinate 3,944 of JANPCA010000127.1, forward strand.
TGCGGAAACGGCTCGACGCCCACGATGGTGCCGGCGCGGATATCGACTTTCAGGAAATCGTCGAAGGAAATCGGCATGGATTAGCGGGCTCCAGATAATCCCCCTCTCCACCACGTTTCAGTGGGGGAGAGGGCAGGGTGAGGGGGTGGTTCAGCAGGGGGAATAACAAATGATTGGGCATGCGGCACCACCCCC
>JANPCA010000128.1:0-5761 GCA_031430715.1 Hyphomicrobiales bacterium
CAGGCTTTCCCAGGTCTTGCGCCCCATGATGATGGGTTTGCCCATGGTGATTTCCTTGAAGCGCTTGAGGTCCGAGGAGATATGCCAGGGCAGTCCGCCATCGCGGCCGATGATGCCGTTCCGCGCGACGGCAACGACGAACGAGATAATGGTCATTGCGCCAGTGCCTCAAGTTCCGGACCCGACACCCGCATGACGGTCCAATCATCCTGGGGTTTGGCGCCGACCGATTTGTAGAAGTCGATCGACGGCGCGTTCCAGTCCAGAACCCACCATTGCAGGCGCGGCAGGCCTTCCGCTACGCAACGCTGCGCCAGGTGTTTGAGCAGCGCCTTGCCGATGCCACGCCCGCGCAACCCGGGATCCACGAAGAGATCCTCGAGATAAATCCCGGCTTTGCCCCTGAAAGTCGAGAAATTGTAGAACCACAGGGCAAATCCGGCCGGCGCGCCGTTCCAGAAAGCCAGGTCGCAGGCGCAGCGCGGCTGCAGCCCGAACAGCGCTTCCGCGATGTCGGTTTCGCTGGCCATCACCTCATGCGACAGCTTCTCATACTCCGCCAGCTTGCGGATGAAGCCCAGCACCAGTCCCGCTTCCCCGGTTCTGGCGGGACGTATCTCCAGGCTCAACTCTGACCTCCTGAATTGGCGAAAATTGCCAGGGCGAAAACGCTGTTCCACATGCCGTGGCAGGCCATGGTGATCCACAGGCTGCCAAAGCGGTATATCATCCAGCCGAACAGCAGGCCCATGACAAAGATCAGACCGATCGACAGCCATGGCTCGGACATATGCATCAGCGCCCAGGCCGACGCGGTTACCAGCGTCGCTCCCGTCACACCAAGCCGGCTGAGCGACAGGGCCGAGAACAATTGCCCGCGGAAAATGAACTCCTCGGCGATGGGCGCCCCCAGCGCCAGCGAGGGTAAGACCGCCAGAAACAGCAGCGGCTCGTTGGCGATGTCGAACATCGCCTCCTTGACCAGGCCCGTGGAACCCGATTTCGGCGTCTGGCCATCAGGCCCCGGCGTGTACTGCGCAAGGTCGATGCCGAAGCCCAGCACGATGAGGGCGATGGCCAGATACATCGCCGCCATGAAGCCAAAGGTGAGCGCCGCCCAACCCCAGAGCGACAGCCTGGGCCAGCGCAGGCTCAAGACCCGCGTGGGCCACCCGCCGCGCCGGCCCGCCAGGTATATGGCCGCGGCGGCCGTCAGCAGCGACGCTGGGAAGATCACCAGGAGGCTCGCCTTCACCGCATCGCGGACATTGTCCATGGTGCCGCCGAACAGGGTTTTGACGGCGATGGCCGCCAGTCCATATTGCAGCGCCTGGTTGAGGACGATGAGCAGCACGGCAAAAAGCAGCGCCAAACCGAGCCCCGCCGGATTGGATGGCGCTTGCAGCCGTCTGAACCAGCCGCCGCCGGCATCGCTTCCGAGCAGGCTCACACCGCGACCGGCGCCGCGATATGGGGATGCGCCTCATAGCCCACGATCTCGAAGTCCTCGAAGCGGAAGCCATCGATGGCTTTGACATCGCGTGTCATGACAAGGCGCGGCAGGGCCATCGGCTGGCGCCGCAACTGCGCATCCGCCTGTTCGATGTGGTTCAGGTAAAGGTGGGCATCGCCCAGCGTGTGGATGAATTCACCCGCCTTCAGACCTGTGACCTGCGCGATCATGTGGGTTAACATCGCATAGGAGGCAATGTTGAAAGGAACGCCTAGGAAGATATCCGCCGAGCGCTGGTAGAGCTGGCAGGAGAGTTTGCCGTCCGCGACGTAGAACTGGAACAGGCAATGGCATGGCGGCAGCGCCATCCGGGCGACATCCGCCGGGTTCCACGCCGTGACCATCAGGCGCCGCGAATCCGGGTTCCCTTTAATTTGCGCGATAACATCGGCGAGCTGGTCGATGGCTGTCCCATCGCGAGCCGGCCAGGAGCGCCACTGGGCCCCGTAGACCGGCCCCAGATCGCCATTCGCATCGGCCCACTCGTCCCAGATTTTGACATTGTGATCATGGAGATACTTGATATTCGTCTCACCCCGGATGAACCACAGCAATTCATGGATGATGGCGCGCAGGTGCAGCTTCTTGGTGGTGAGCAGCGGAAATCCGGCGCTCAAGTCAAAGCGCATCTGGTGGCCGAACACCGAGAGCGTGCCCGTTCCCGTCCGGTCTTCCTTGGGGTGGCCATGGTCGCGCACGTGGCGCATGAGGTCGAGATATTGTTTCATGGGGTCCAATCTAGCCGATTCCATTGCCGAAGACAAAATCCGGCCCGCAGCGGGAAAAATCACGCCTTGCGAAAGATAACCGCCACGCGAAACGTATTGATAGATCAGCAGTGATGGAAAACACGAACCCCGTGACGGGCGAGGACGAGAGCAGTGACACCGATCTGGTTGCGGGGGCACTTCGCGACACGCGTGCCTATGGGCGGATCGTGCGCCGCTTCGAAATGGTACTGATGCGCTATGTCAGGCGCCTGCTCGGTGGCCATGCCCAGCATGCCGAGGATGTCGTGCAGGATGCATTCATCAAGGCCTATGTGAACTTGAACAGCTATGACCGGACGCGGCCCTTGGCGCCGTGGCTCTACCGCATCGCTCATAATGAGGCCATCAGCTTCCTGCGCAAGCGCGGCGCCGGGCCGTTGATGATCAATGGCGAGGATGGCCGCCTGCTGCTCGAGCGCGTCAGCACCGATGGCACGCCATTCGCAGCGCCCGCCATCGAGACAACGGGAGGTAGTCTTTCGCACGCCGTCAACGGCTTGCAGCCGCATTACCGCGAGGTGATCGCGCTCCGCTATCTGGAGGAGAAGAGCTACGACGAAATATCGGACATTCTCGAAATGCCGCGGGGAACCGTGGCGACGCGCATCCGCCGCGGTCTCATTCAGTTGAAGTCCCTCTACACGGCGCGATTGGACGAGGAGGGCTCCGGCCATGGGTAGACTCGACGAGGACGTTCTGGCCCGCATCGAAAGCGAAGGGCTGAGGCCCCGGCCCGTGATCCTGTTCCTCGGCCGTCAGGCGGTCTTCTGGTGCCTTTCCGCGCTTTCGATCGTGCTTGGCGCGTTGAGCTTCGCTGTCCTGATTTTCATCGCCCTCGATTTTGCCAGAACCGGCGGGCGCGAGTTTGACGAGATGCCCTTTGACGATGCCGCCATTGTGCTTCTGGCGATCTGGGGATTGTGCACGGTGCTGTTCGCCGCAAGTGCCTGGTTCGGCGTCAGAAAGACCAGGCGTGGCTACCGTCACCGGCCGCCGCTGATCTTCGCCGCCGCGGCCGCCATCAGCCTGGCGCTGGGCGGCGTACTTTATGGCTTTGATGTGGGGCGGAACGTGCATGAGTTTCTGGTGCGGCAGTTTCCCGCCTATGCGGGATATACGGCCATTCCCTATGCGGAGTGGTCGCGTCCCGATCAGGGTTATCTGGGTGGCGAAGTCCTCTCTATGGACGGGCCGTCGTTCCGCCTCAGGGCCTTTGACGGGGCCGAATGGATGGTCGACATGGAAGGCGCCAAGATCAGCACCGATGGCACGCCCCTGGAGGAAGGCGACGTCGCCATCCGTGGCACCAGGACGGCCCCGCACGGCTTCAAGGCCACTTCGGTTGCGCCTTTTGACTGAGGCGGGCCCGGACGGGCGGCAACGTGAAAGATTTCCGCTGCCGTCCGCGTAGCAGTTACGAGTGATGCAACACCACCGTTTCATGGCATCACCGCAACCGAGAGGATCTGCTTATGAAAGTAATTCCCATGACGGCCGTCGCGGCACTCGCCACGATTGCCTTGTCTCCGGCGCCCGCCAGCGCCGCGGGCGCCTGCGAAACGACAACCGTGGCCGCCGCCACCGCCTGCAGTCTCGCCGCCGCCAGCGAATTTAGCTATGATCTTGGCAAATGCGCGAATCTGGGCACGTCACTCACCCGCGAGGCCTGCCGGACAAAGGCCGGCAATGTTCTTGCCGCGGCGGGCAAACTTTGCGCCGCGCAAGCCGGCGCCCGGCGCAGTGTTTGCAACGCCGTTGGCCAGAACGCCTACAATCCAACCATCAACCCGGCCGACTTCTCGGCCGTCATCGACAACCCGCTGTTCCCGCTGCAGCCGGGAAGCGTTTACGTTTATGAGAACAAGAGCGATAATTCCGAAGTCACCTTCACCGTCACCAGCGACACCATCAAACTGGCCGGCGTCACCTGCCTCGTGGTCCACGATGTCAATCGCGTCGGCGGAGTCATCGAGGAAGACACCCTCGATTACTTCGCCCAGCACAGCGATGGCAGCGTCTGGTATTTTGGCGAAGACACGATTTCCTATGACAACGGCATGGCCAGCACCCATGGATCTTGGCGCACCGGATTGAACGGCGCCAAGCCCGGCATCGTGATGTTCGGCCCGCCCACCCTCGGCACCACCTACCGCCAGGAATTCCTCCTCGGCGAGGCCGAGGACGTGGCCCGCAGTTTCGCCTTCAACCAGCACGTCAAGGTGCCCGCCGGAACCTTCAACAACGCCTTCCAGACCAAGGACTTCTCAGCCCTCGAACCGGGCATCCTCGAGAACAAGTATTACGTTCCCGGCATCGGCAACGTTCTCGTTGTCAAGCCATCGACCGGCGAGCGCGAGGAACTGGTCAGCTTCACCCCCGAGCCCTAGCGCTTCTGCCCTCCTCCAAAACAACCCTTCCCCTGGCGGGGAAGGGCTCCTATATTCCTCCCGTCACGCCCGGCAACGGGTCTGACTATGGTGATAAACGGTTACCGTAATAAGCCTTTCGGACCCGGGGGCAGTACCCGGCGCCTCCACCACGGACCGCTGAAGCAGCGGCCCGTGAGGGGGGCGAAATAGGATCGACGAGGGTGTAAAGGGTGGCTTTTTGCCCGTGATGGTTCCGACGTTATCGGACTAAACTTATAGTTGCCAATGACAACTATGCTCCCGTCGCGGTGGCTGCGTAAGCAGTCTGAGCTAGGGAAATTAAGTCCTTGGGCTTAGCAGCTTAAGGCGGGGTTCGCCGGCACCTGGCAACAGAAGCCGGCACTTTCATTTGAGAGACGTGACTTTCAAGGCCCGGCGCGGCTATTATGGCCCTTGAGTCGACCCTTCCCCGGAAATTGAGAGCCCGATGCCCGACGATTTGATGCGCTACGACTTGCTGGCCCAGAATGCCCTGAAGGGCGTGGTGCGTGAGGCGTTACGCATCGCCGAGAGCAGCGGATTGCCAGGCGAGCATCATTTCTACATCGCCTTCAACACCCGCCACCCGGGGGTCTCGCTGAGCGACAAGATCGCAGGCCGTTATCCCCGCGAGATGACCATCGTGATCCAGCACCAGTACTGGAATTTGAGGGTCTACGACGACCGCTTCGAGGTCGAACTGTCCTTCGACAATGTCCAGGAACGCCTGATGATCCCGTTTGACGCGGTGAAGGGCTTTCTCGACCCCGCCGTGCAGTTCGGCCTGCAATTCGAATCCGTCAGCACCGAGCGGAAGCCCCGCGAGGTCGAAACCCCCAGAGCCGCGAAGCCTACCAAGTCAAAGCCCGAGGCGGTGCCCGATCCCGCCACGAAATCGCCGGATAGTGCGGCGCAAGCTGAGGCGGAGAAGGTCGTGTCCCTCGATCATTTCCGCAAAAAGTGAGAGCCTGATGCCGCGCAACTTCCTGTCCGTCCTGCTGATTGTCCTGGGACTGCCGGTAGCCGCCGCCGGCGCGCAGTCGGCATCCGAGACCAAGGCGCTCGCCGCC
>JANPCA010000129.1:0-1793 GCA_031430715.1 Hyphomicrobiales bacterium
CGATCACCGCCGGATGCTTGTCGATGAGGCCGTTGTGGACCTTGCGCGCCTCCTCGTAGCCGGAATCGCCCCGCAGCAGAACCTGGCCGCCGAAACCCTTGCGGAACTCTTCGATGGTTTGTGGATTAACGATCGTCGCGGACATGGCAGGTGCTCCATTGTGAGGCGGCTAAGGACTCCGACCATATGCCCAATCGCACGAAACGTCGAGATCGAGGCGCGCAACCGGAACGCGAGGGGCCAATCTCCCCCGCCCCTGTGAATAACGCGTATAATGCGATTCGATTTGTCCTCATCCCGCTCAAGCCCGGCTAACAGGCAATCATGTCCAGCTTCACAGCCAGCCTCCGCCCCGTCGATACCGCTTCCCCGGGTGACAGTTTCCGCAGCCAGCCCCATAATCTCGAAGCCGAGATGGCGTTGCTCGGCGCCATCCTGGTCACCAACGAGGCCGCCGACCGGGTCACCTCCTTCCTCAACGCCGAGCACTTCTTCGAGCCGCTCAACGCCCGCATCTTCGAGGCGGCAACCACCCTGATCCGCATCGGCAAGCTGGCAAGCCCGATCACCCTCAAGTCGCATTTCGACAATGACCTCACGCTGAAGGAGGTGGGCGGCCCCGCCTATCTGGCGAGGCTTGCAGCCAATGCCACGACCATCATCAACGCCGAGGAATATGGCCGCACCATCTATGAGCTGGCCCAGCGCCGGAAGCTCATCGGGGTCGGCACCGATCTCGTCAACGAGGCCTTCGAGCCTGACATCGAGGACAATGCCAAGGACCTGATCGAGCGCGCCGAACAGACGCTCTATGCCATGGCCGAGACCGGCAAATACGGTCAGGGTTTCCAGCCCTTCGCCCGCGCCTTGACCGACGCCGTCGACATGGCGGCGAGCGCCTACCAGCGCGACGGTGGCCTCTCCGGCATTTCGACGGGTTTGAAGGACCTCGACGAGAAGATGGGCGGCTTGCAATCCTCCGACCTCATCATCCTCGCCGGCAGGCCTGCCATGGGCAAGACGGCGCTGTGCACCAACATCGCCTATAACATCGCCAAGAATTACCGCGCCGAGCACCAGACCGATGGTTCGGTGAGGGTCATGGACGGCGGCGTGGTCGCCTTCTTTTCCCTCGAAATGTCGGCCGAGCAATTGGCCACCCGGGTCATTTCCGAGCAGGCGGCGATCCCCTCCGAGCGTATCCGACGCGGCAAGGTCACCGAGGACGAGTTCAGCCGCATCGTCGAGGTCAGCCGCGAGATGCAGTCGCTGCCGCTCTATATCGATGCCACCGGCGGCCTGACCATCGCCCAGGTGGCGGCCCGCGCCCGGCGCTTGAAGCGCCAGCGGGGTCTAGGCCTCGTGGTGGTCGACTATCTCCAACTCCTCACTGGCTCGTCGCGCCGCGCCGCTGAAGGCCGGGTGCAGGAGGTTTCCGAAATCACCGTGGGCCTCAAGGCGCTGGCCAAGGAACTGGCCGTGCCCATCATGGCGCTGTCGCAGCTCTCCCGCCAGGTTGAGAACCGCGACGACAAGCGCCCGCAACTGGCGGATTTGCGCGAGTCCGGCTCGATCGAACAGGACGCCGACGTGGTGCTGTTCATCTACCGCGAGGAATATTACCTGGCCCGCAAGGAGCCGAAGCCCAATACCCAGGAACATTTCGACTGGCAGGAAGAAATGAACCGGGTGAACGGCATCGCCGAAGTGATCATCGGCAAGCAGCGCCATGGGCCCACCGGGATCGTCGAATTGCAATTCGAGGCGACGCTGACCAAGTTCCAGAACCTGGT
>JANPCA010000130.1:0-5518 GCA_031430715.1 Hyphomicrobiales bacterium
CGAAATCATTGCCGGGTCTTTACCGCATAAGGTGGCCAACCGTCTTATCCTGCAGGTTCCGGCCGCCGACGGTCAGAATGGCTCGCTTCTCGAACAGCATGTCAACGCGTTGGCGCCGCTGGTGCCGCAATCCCTATCTCAGGTCTTCATCGACCGGTTCGAAATACATTCGCGGCGCGCCAGCCTCTATCATCGCCTGCTGCTGTTACTTCCCCCGTTTCAATTGTGAGGACGTCCGATGGCCAAACCCACCAGTGCCGCAACTTCATCGCAACTGCGGTCAACGGTCGAGGAGAGTTTTGCTGCCGAACTCGATGCCCTCATCAAAGCCGATACGCGCGAGCGGCCGCCCGGCTGGAAGATGTCGCCGCAGTCAGTCGTTGCCTATGTGATGGGTGGAACGCTCAAAGGCAGCGCCGGCATTTCGGCGAAATACGTCGGCAATCGCCGGCTCATCGAAACGGCGGTGGCGACGCTGGCGACCGATCGGGCCTTGCTGTTGCTGGGCGTGCCGGGAACGGCCAAGTCCTGGGTTTCCGAGCATCTTGCGGCGGCGGTCTCCGGCAGTTCGCAATGCCTCATCCAGTGCACCGCCGGCACCGACGAGAATCAGATCCGCTACGGCTGGAATTACGCGATGGTGCTCGCCAAGGGGCCGACACGGGAGGCACTTGTGCCCACTCCGCTGTTGCGTGCCATGGAGGAGGGAACGATGCTGCGGCTTGAGGAGTTGACGCGTATGGGATCCGATGTGCAGGACACGCTAATCACGGTCCTTTCGGAAAAGATGCTTCCCATTCCGGAATTGAACAGTGCCGTACATGCCCGGCGCGGTTTCAATGTCATTGCCACCGCCAACAGCCGCGACAAGGGTGTCAACGAATTGTCCTCCGCTTTGAAGCGGCGCTTCAATGTCGTCGTGCTTCCGCTCCCTGACGACATCGATGAGGAAACAGCGATCGTGGTGAAGCGCGTCAATGAGATCGGCACAGGCCTGTCGCTGCCGGCAATTGCGCCCGTGGACAAGGAAATCGCCCGGGTCGTCATGATCTTCCGCGAGATGCGCAATGGCCAAACGCTCAATGGCAAACAGAAACTGAAATCTCCCACCGGCTCCCTGTCGACGGCGGAAGCGATTTCGGTCGGCGTCGGCGCCTGGGCGGAGGCAGCGCATTTCGGATCGGGCGCGCTCGATGCAACGGCACTCGCCGGCAATATCGTCGGGGCGGTTGTGAAAGATCCGGTGCAGGATCGCATCGTCCTGCAGGAGTACCTGGAAACGGTTGTCCGCGAACGGTCCGGCTGGCGAGACATCTATGATGCCATACGGGATGTCATGTGAGCGATCCGCGCCTTCATCTTCTCGGCATCCGTCACCACGGTCCGGGTTCGGCCGCGAGTGTGTTCGCGGCGCTTGAACAGATCGACCCTGAGTGCGTGCTGATCGAGGGACCGCCCGACGCCGATGCCATTCTTGGATTTGCGGACAAGGCAGGAATGCGGCCGCCAGTGGCCATTCTAGTCTATGCAGAAGATGATCCGGCACGTTCGGTATTCTATCCGTTTGCTACGTTTTCTCCAGAGTGGCAGGCGATCCAGTGGGCTCTTGCCCACCGGCGGACTGTGCGATTCATCGACCTGCCAGTGCGGTATCGCCTGGCTGAACTGGACGTCTCAGACGAAGAAGATCAGCAATCCAATCTGCGCCGCGATCCCTTGACTGAGCTTGCGCTGGCGGCCGGTGAAAGCGATGGCGAGAGCTGGTGGAATGGTTTGGTCGAGCAAACCGCCTCGGGGCCAGAGGTTTTCGCAGCAATTGGCGAGGCCATGGCGGTCCTCCGCACATCGATTGAGCAGCAAACACAAGTTCCCATTCTCGAGGAGCGGCGCGAAGCCCATATGCGCACCGAAATTGCCACCGCATTGTCGGCAACGGCGGGGTCAATCGCCGTGGTGTGCGGCGCATGGCATGTTCCGGCCTTGCGGCAGGCGGGCGACGTCAAGAAAGACCGGCAAAGCCTCAAGGGCCTTCCACAAGCAAAGACAGTCGCAACCTGGGTACCATGGACCGACATGCGATTGGCGGCGGCCTCGGGCTATGGTGCAGGCATCATATCGCCTGGCTGGTACCGTCACCTGTGGAGCGAGTTCCATATCAAAGGCCAGGAACGCCAACCGTTGCAAGTGGCCGCCCGCTGGCAGGTGCAAGTCGCCAGGTTGCTGCGGGAAGAGGGTTTGCCAGCGGCGACAGCTTCCATCATCGAAGCCTCGCGCCTCGCGGTTTCGCTGGCATCGGTTCGCGGTTTTCCTTTGCCGGGCCTCGGCGAGATGCAGGACGCGTCACTGTCCGTTCTCTGCCATGGTGATGATCTTCTGCTCAAGCTGATCGGCCGCAAGCTGGTCATCGGTGATGATATCGGCGAGATCGACGACAGCATTCCGCAAATGCCACTCGCCGAAGACCTGCAGCGCTGGCAGCGGAAACTGCGCATGAAGCCTTCTCCGGCAGAGGAAGAGATGGCGGTCGATCTCCGAACCGAAACCGGCTTGCAGAAGTCCGCTCTGCTGCATCGGCTGCTGCTGATCGATGTGCCCTGGGGCAGGATGATGCACGCACAAGCAGGCCGCGGCACGTTCCGCGAGGTTTGGACGCTGGTCTGGCAGCCTGAACTGAGCGTCAAGCTCGTTGAAGCCCTGCATTTTGGGACGACCATCGCACAGGCAGCAGAGAACGCGGCACTTGCGGTCGTCGAAAAACAACCTGGCCTTGCGCGCGTTTCCGGCGTTATCGGCACCTGCCTCAATGCGGACCTGCCGGAGGCCGCCGAGAAGCTGACAGTCGAGTTGCAGCGCCTGAGCGTCAGCAGCAGCGACATTGCGCAACTGATGCTGGCCTGCGTTCCGCTGATCAGGGTCCTACGCTATGGAACGGCCCGCAAGATTCCGCGCGGCGCCCTGTCCAACCTGGTGACCGGAATGTCGGCTGAAATCTGTGCGGGTCTCGTGCCGGCCTCCTGTGGGCTCAGCGACGATGCGGTCGCAACAATGTATATGGCGATGCAGCAGTATGACACTGCAATTCCGTTGTTCGAAGATCAGTATGGCCGAGAAGCGTGGCTTGAAGCGCTTGGCGCGCTGGAGCAAAGCGATGCGTCGGCAGCCTTTCTGCGGGGATTTGCACTGCGGCACCTCTATGACTCGCAGCAGCGCGGAGCCGGGGAGACAGCAACCAGGTTGTCGCGGGCGCTTTCGAATGCCGTACCCACCCAGGAGGCCGGTCAATGGCTCGAGGGTTTTCTTGGCCATTCGGCTCAACTGCTCCTGAACGACGCTCAGCTCTTTCAATTGATCGATGATTGGCTCGCTGGGCTCACGGAAAACTCCTTCATGGAATTGTTACCGGTCTTGCGCCGCGCCGTCACTTCATTCGACCCGATGGAGCGGCGCCATATTCTTGAGCAGGTCAAACGTGGTCCTGCCGCAGACACAAAATCCCGCGCGGCCCTTGCGCCGGATGATCCGCGAGCCGCTGAAGCATTCGTCAAGGCGCTTCCACTGATCAAGACCATTCTCGGTTTGTCCGATGACACGGCAATCTGACGATCAACGGCGGTTGCGGAGATGGCGGCTGGCGCTTGGCAGCGACGGCGACAGTTCCGGCTTGTCGGAACGTGATGTCCGGATTGACCGTGCATTGTCCGCTCTCTATGGGTCTGGCCCGCCGAGCGAAAGCAAGCGAGGCGGTCTTGGGAGCTCCTCTCCGCGGGTGGCGCGGTGGCTGGGGGACATTCGAGAATTCTTTCCTTCACCCGTAGTCCAGGTGATCCAGAAGGATGCCTTTGAGCGGTTGGGCCTGAAACGCATGCTGCAAGAACCGGAGTTTCTTGCAAGCTTCGAAGCCGATGTTCACCTTGTGGCCGACCTCATGAGCCTCGGCAGGGCCATGCCGGAGAAAACCAAGGCGACAGCCCGCATGGTGATCGGCAAGGTCGTCGATGACCTGATGAACAAGCTCGCACAGAAGACAACGGAAGCGATAAGAGGCGCCGTCAACAAGCAGAAGCGGACGCGCAGGCCAAGGCACAACGACATTGATTGGCCGCGTACCATCCGCGCCAATTTGCAGCACTATCAGCCCGAGATTCAAACCGTGGTGCCGGAAAGAATGATCGGCTACTCGCGACGCTCAAGGCGCGCCGATCTGGACGACGTCATTCTCTGTGCCGATCAGTCGGGATCGATGGCGACGTCGGTCGTCTATTCCTCGATCTTCGCCGCGGTGATGGCTTCAATTCCTGCCGTCTCGACAAAGCTGGTGGTTTTTGATACCGCGGTTGCCGATCTGACCGGGAAACTGGTTGACCCCATCGATGTCCTGTTTGGCGTTCAGCTGGGCGGTGGTACTGACATCAACAGGGCGTTGGCATATGTGCGCGATCTCATCACAAGGCCAACGCAGTCCCATCTGATCCTGATCACCGATCTTTTCGAGGGCGGCAACGCCAAGGAGATGCTGGCGCGGGCCGAGGAGATTGTGTCGGCGGGTATCAATCTCATTGTACTTCTTGCCTTGAGCGATGACGGCAAGCCCGGCTATGACGCCTCGCACGCGCAATTTCTAGCGGAGCTCGGCTGTCCCGTCTTCGCCTGTACCCCAGACCAATTCCCTGATTTGATGGCCGTCGCACTTCAGAAGGGCGACATACATGCCTGGGCTTCGAGTATGGATATTGTGACGGTATCCCGGCGCACTTCGTGACCGCAACGCCTACTACACCCGAATAGCGGCAATCCCTGGGCGGTTCAGTTGTCCCAGCCACGCTGACAATGATGGCAATCCGGCAGTCCACTTGATTGATCATTGCGTATGCCCATGGCTCTCAACGGAATCAATTGAGCCCTCCGGCCTCTCCCAATTCCATCAGCCCGACTGGTCAATGCATTCGATGGCTTCGGCCAAGCGACTCCTCAGCGCCGCTAGCCTGACGCCCACAAGTTGCTTGTTTCTGCCCGCCGATAGCAGAAGGATTTTCAGCACTTCGTCAAAGTTGCGGACCAACGCTACCAAGTGCTCGCCGCTCGAATTACGGTGACAGAATTACGGAATTACGGTGACAGTGCATTTAATTGTCAATTCCATGTAATTCTTCAACAAAGCTGGATTCCGGCTTTCGCCGGAATGACGGAAGTGGGGACTGTGTTCAACCCGCCTTCTCTCCCACCACCATGTAATTCACATCCATATCCCGGCTCACCCGCCAGTCCCTCGCCAGGGGCCGGTACACCACCCCGGTCTCGGATTACGATGACAGTGCATTTAATTGTCAATTGGGATTACGGATTACGGTGACAGTGCATTTAGAGCGGTTCCGGTCGAGTTTGAATCGAGGTCTTCCCAAATCAGCGAAAGTTGTGATTCAAGATGGTGGCTGGCAGGGAGGCCAGTTTGCCATGCCGAGACCTCATTCCATGGATTTGCGTGAACGGATCGCGGAAGCGGTCCATTCTGGTATGTCTT
>JANPCA010000131.1:0-14755 GCA_031430715.1 Hyphomicrobiales bacterium
AGGTTGGAGCGGGTGAAGGGAATCGAACCCTCGTATTGAGCTTGGAAGGCTCCTGCTCTACCATTGAGCTACACCCGCCCGGAAAACGGTTCCGAGTTCCTCATACCCTTCGGCGCCCGGCCCCCAGGCAATGGTGGGGGAGGTAGGACTCGAACCTACGAAGGCATAGCCAGAGGATTTACAGTCCTCCCCCTTTGCCACTCGGGACACTCCCCCTGATTCGCCCGCTATGCGGCGGAAAACCGTTGCCTGAGCCAAACGCCATCGAGCCCGGGTGTGAGCCGGGCCCTTTTGAGTGCGCGCTATATGCAAGGGATGCCCAGTGGAGTCAAGTGCCAGAACAGCACCTTCATCCGCTGGCCGTGCTCAGACTCCGCTCAACAGGCGGTGGGATTGGCAACGCAGGTGTTTTGCACCAGGAAGCCGATGTTGCCCGCCCCGAAGCCGCCATAGTTGGCATCCGGATATTCCGCATTCTGGCCGAAAAACGACGATCCCTGGACGTTGACGCCGACGGTGGTGAAGCCCCAGCTCGTAACCCCGACGACGGTGTTGCTGAGACTATCCGAACCGAGCGATGCTCCGCCGGCGCTGATCTTCGGGCGCGTGCCGAAATTGACCAGCCACGGTCCGCCACTTGAGCCGCCTGTCAAAGCGGAACCAAGCTGCGTCTGCTTCAGGACCTTTCCGTTGGAACCCGTGCCCTGGATGAACTTGCCAAATGAATTGTTGCGCTGCATCTGGAAGCCTGAGTCGAAGGCGACCGGATAGCCCAACTGGCTGATGTCCGACACCGTCGCATTGCCGAAGGCCGGCGATTTGATCGACGATACACCGTTCCAGCCATAGTCGTAGTTGCCGCCCAGTTTCTTGCCCGCGGTGACGCCGGCCTTGACTTCCAACACGACCGTCGCGAGGTCGTTGTTGCAAACCACGCCGCCGGCACCCGCTTGGCAGGTATCGGTGCCGTCATGATAGGGCGAGGGAATCCGCCATTCGATGCCTGCGTAGGATCCATAGGGTCCGCCGCTCGTCGTTTCGGGGTCTTTGGTATTGGCCGGGAACCAGAGGACCTCATCGGCAAAGCCCGCGTCCTCCTCCCCGAAATTGTGGACGCAATGGGCTGCCGTGATCAGCAAGCTCTTCTTGATAAGCGATGCGGTGCAGTTGAACCAATCCGCACCGAACCGCATCATCAGCTTGCCAGTCTGGCGGTAGGGTTTGCTGCTCACCGGCGTATTGGCCAGCCCCGTGTCGCCAAGCTTTTCGACCGCGACGCGGGCCGCCGTGTAAGGCCATTTGTCGCTTGAACTGCCAAAGGCCCGGTCCTCAGGGACCGCTCCCGCCGAACTGCCCGGCGTGCCGGTGATCCCGGCTGGTTCCTTGGACTCGCCGCCGACCCTTGTGACCTCGATGCGGGTCAGCGGCAGGCGGTCCCTGGCGCCTGACGGAGTTGACGACAGAAACATCTTGGACGGGCGGGACGTTTTGGTGCCGGAGGCCGCACTGGCCGCCGCACTGAACACCAGCGCCGAACTCAGCGCAATCAACGATACCTGGCAAAAACGGGACGCGAGCTTTTTCATGAATCACCTGTTTTGGTCTCAGAATGAGTATTTCAGATATTCAGCAACGGCCCCAGGAAGGATTTTTAATACAGAGCCGGACACTTGGCAAGAACCGCGCGCGGCCCCGATCGGGTGGTCCGTCCAACCCTCGCCGCATTGTCATATCATGCTTCATTCACTGACAAGGAGAACCCCCGGTGCGCCTATCGATGCTCGCAATATTGATGCTCACAGGGCAGGTGGCGGTCTCGATGACCGGCCAGGCCAACGCCGGCGGCGCAAGCAAATTCACGGGAACATGGGTTCTGACCGCCACGGGAGACCTTGACGCAACACTCGCTGATGCGGCCCAGGCGCCATTTTTCACGATCAGCGGCCGGACCATCTCCGGTTTCGACGGCTGCAACCGGTTCTCCGGTGACCTGGACAAGCCAGGCCTTATCCGGGCGACCCGCCGCGGCTGCAAGGACGGATACCTGAAGCTGCCGCTCGATCTCGCCGATCCGGCGTCCCATCTGGCCAGGGGGCGGCTCGATGGCCGCCGTTTGCAATTGCCCGCCCAAGCCGGCCTTCCACCGTCCGAATTCGTCCGAAAATAAGGCCTCCTCCGCACCGCCATTGTTCAGGGCCTGCTTGATGAAATCCGGCTAAACGATTGCTCTGATGCGGGTTTGTGCCAGAGCTCTTATTCCCAAGTTTGCTATTGACCCGCCATGGGGCTTGCGCTTGCTTGGCATTATGAATCTTATTGCCTCCACCGAATCGCTTAGCACCCTGTGCGCGAGCCTCGCATCCGAAAGCTTCGTCACCGTCGATACGGAGTTCATGCGCGAGTCGACCTACTGGCCCGATCTCTGCCTCATCCAGGTGGCCGGAGCGGAAATCAATGGGCTGATCGACCCGTTGGCGCCGGGTCTTGACCTGCAGCCGTTCTTCGATCTCATGAACAACGCCGCCGTGCTCAAGGTCTTCCATGCGGCGCGCCAGGACATCGAAATCATGGTGCACCGGGCCGGCATCGTGCCGCACCCGGTGTTCGACACGCAGATCGCCGCCATGGTCTGCGGCTTCGGCGATCAGGTGGGCTATGAGGCCATCGTGCGCCGCCTCGCAAAGGCCCAGATCGACAAGTCGTCGCGCTTCACCGACTGGTCCAGGAGGCCTCTGACCGAGAAGCAATTGGTTTACGCGCTGGCCGACGTCACCCACCTGCGCGTCGTTTACGAGCAGCTCAAGACCGAGCTCGACAAGACCGGCCGCGAGCACTGGCTCAATGAGGAAATGGAAATCCTCACCAATCCCGCCACCTACCGCACCGAACCGGAGGACGCCTGGAAGCGCATCAAGGTGCGCCTCAAGTCGAGGAAGCAGATGGGCGTGCTGGTCGCGGTCAGCGCCTGGCGCGAATGCGAGGCGCGCGACAAAAATGTGCCACGGGCGCGTGTCATCAAGGATGACGCCATCGCCGAGATCGCCGTGCAGGTGCCGCAGACGCGCGAGGCGCTCAACGGCCTGCGGGCACTGCCCAAGGGGCTTTCAACGTCGCGCCTGGGGGAGGCAATCCTCAAGGCGGTGAAAGACGGCCTGGCGCGTGATCCGGCATCACTCCCGGCGCCCGATACCGACCGCGACGACGCCAGCGAGCAGACCCAGGCTGCCTCGGAAATCCTCAAACTCGCCCTCAAGGTGGTTTGCGAGCGCGAGGGCATCGCGCCCAAACTGGTGGCGAGCAGTTCCGATATCGAGGCCATCGCCGAAAGCGACGCCGCCGACGTCCACATGATGCACGGCTGGCGCCGCGAGCTCTTCGGCAATCTGGCCCTCGCCATCAAGCGCGGCGAAGCGGTGATCGGTTTCGAGAAAGGCCGCGTGCGGGTGCTGCCCGCGCCGCCGAAGGCCGTGGCGGCAGCGGCGGAATAGATCTAGCCGCCGATCACCACCTTGCCGGTCCGGCCCATCTCGGCGGCAAGCCCGGCCAATCGTTTGTCGACGCGTTCGCCGCCGAGATCGGCGAGCTTTCTGGGTAGCGTGAGGATCAGAGTCCGGTTATCGCCGAGCTTCAGGCCGATCTTTGCCAGCAGGCCCGGCATGGCGGCCGAGAGGATATAGGCCAGGCGGAAGATGCTGCTCAGCAGCCGGGCGCGCTCACGGGCCTCGTCGTCGAGCAGCCGGGTCAGGCCGTCACTGTCGTCCTCGCCCTCGTAGCGGTAGAATACGGTGAGCGCCAGGAAGACGCGGCCCGGGTGATCGATGCCGACGAAGGCCGCCTGCGAGATCATGCTGAGCGAGCGTTCGGCGCGGTAGTCCGGATGAGCCCGCCAGCCGATGTCCGCCAGGAGGCAGGCGGCATAACGCAGGCGCTGCTGGTCCGGCGTTTCCTTCAGGTTGCCCGCGCCGAACAGCTGGTCGGTCCAGTCGCAGAGTTCGAGTTCATGTTCGGGCGAGCGCGCGTAGCGCCTGGCAAAATCCCAGCAGGACGAGAGCAGCGCATCGCTGTTGCGCTTGCGGGACGGGAGTTTGGCGAAAAGCAGCCCCTCGCGCACGCCATAGACCGAAATCTCGATAGCCGCGGGATGGCTGTGCGCCAACAGACGCTCGAGCACGAGCGCGCCAAAGGGCATGGTATCGGAACGGCTCTTCGAGACCTCGCGGACATCTTTCAGCGTGACAGGCGATAGTCCCGACACCAGTGCCGACAACGACATCGCCGCCTGGCGGCCGAGCCTGTAGCAATGCAACACGCGCAGCGGATAATGGCTTTGCGCCATGTGCAGTTTGGCGAGATTCCGCCAGGTGCCGCCGACCGCATAGAAAGTGCGGTTCTTGAGCTTTGCCAGAATCCGGGCATCGGCCAGATAGCCGTCGACGATTGCCCTGGCCTTGTCGATCGATCCCTCCGACAGGTCGATGAGCCTGAGAGGTCCGAGCGGCAAGGTGACGCCGTCGCGGACCTTGCCGTCCTTGACGTCGATCAGTTCGAGCGAACCGCCGCCCAGATCGCCGGCGATGCCATCCGCGTCGGGAATGCCTGCCATGACGCCCAGGGCCGCGAAGCGTGCCTCTTCCTTGCCGGTCAGGACGTTGATGTTGCAGCCCAGGGCCTTCTCGGCGCGCCCAATGAAGTCTTCGCCATTGTCGGCCTCGCGCGCCGCGGCGGTGGCCAGCGCATAGACCTGGCGGGCGCCGATCTGCCGGGCCAGCGTGCGGAAGCGCTTCAGCGCCATGAAGGCCCGCGCCATGCCCTCTTCGCTGAGCTTTCCCTTGGTGGCCACGCCGCGTCCGAGGCCACACAGAATCTTTTCATTGAAGATCGGCGAGGGCGAGCGCCGCAACCCGTCATAGACCACCAGGCGCACCGAATTCGAACCGATGTCAACCACCGCCACCGGCCGGTATTTCGGCGGTTCGGTGCGGAAACCCTTGTGCCAAGTCACTTCTTCGTCCTGGACTTCTTCTTGGTGCTTTCGACGATCTCGGGCGGCACGTTACCCTTCAGCGAGCGGCCCCGTCCGGACAGCGATGGATTGTTCATGAAATAGTCGTGGGCATTGAACATTTCCTCGTCGGAGCCTGGTGCGATGCGCCGCGACGAACCATCGGCCAGAAGTTCCCAGCTCTGCTGATTGTCCTTCAGGTTGGCCACCATGATCTGGTCGAGCACCTGATCGTGTACGGTGGGATTGTCGATGGGGATCAGGGTTTCAACACGGCGGTGCAGATTGCGCTGCATCCAGTCGGCCGAGCTGATGTAGACCTTGGCGCGGTTGTGCGGCAGCGCATTGCCCGCGCCAAAGCACACGATGCGCGAATGCTCGAGGAAGCGCCCGATGATGCTCTTGACACGGATGGTCTCCGAGAGCCCCGGCACACCAGGCCTGAGGCAGCAGATGCCGCGCACGATGAGGTCGATCTTCACCCCGGCCTGACTGGCGCGGTACAGCGCATCGATGATGTCCGGATCGACCACCGAATTCATCTTGGCCCAGATCTGCGCCGGGCGCCCTGCCCTGGCGTGCTCGATTTCCTCATCGATATGCTCGAACAGCCGGTCCTTCAAGTTGATCGGCGACAGGGCGATTTTTTCGAGGTCCTCGGGCTGGGCATAGCCGGTGATGAAATTGAACAGCCGCGAGGCATCGCGCGCCAGGGCCGGATCGCAGGTGAAATACGACAGGTCGGTCTAGACCTTCGCCGTGATCGGATGATAGTTGCCGGTGCCGAAATGCACATAGGTGCGCATCTGGCCGCTCTCGCGGCGCACCACCATCGAGACCTTGGCGTGGGTCTTGAGCTCGATGAAGCCGAAGACCACCTGGACGCCGGCGGCTTCGAGATCGCGGGCCCACTGGATGTTCGCCTCCTCGTCGAAGCGCGCCTTGAGTTCGACCAGGGCCATTACCGATTTCCCCGCTTCCGCCGCCTTGGCGAGTGCGGCGACGATGGGCGAATCCTTGGACGTCCGGTACAGCGTCTGCTTGATGGCCACGACATCGGGATCGTTGGCCGCCTGCAGCACGAACTGCACCACGACGTCGAAGGACTCGTAAGGGTGGTGGACGACGATGTCCTTCTGGCGGATGGCCGCGAAACAGTCGCCGCCATGGTCGCGGATGCGTTCCGGGAAACGCGCCATGAAGGGCTTGAATTTCAGGTCCGGGCGCTCGTCGAGGATCAACTGCTTGGTGTCCGAATAGCCGACCAGCCCACTGCAATCGACGATGGCATCCAAGGGCACGTCGAGATGATCGGCAATGAAGTTGCGCAGAGAATCCGGACAATCGGCATCGACCTCCATGCGGATCACCGTGCCGCGCCGCCGCCGCTTCAAGGCCGATTCGTAAAACCGCACGAGATCCTCGGCCTCTTCCTCGATTTCGATATCGCTGTCACGGATGATGCGCACCAGGCCCTGCCCCAGCACTTCGTAGCCGGGGAACAGCCGGGGGATGAACACGCTCAGCATGTTCTCAAGCGAAATGAAGCGCACCGCGCCCGAGGCTTCGATGGCCGGCAGGCGGATGAAACGCTCAAGCTGCTGGGGGATCGGCAGCAGGGCGTTCATGGTGCCGCCATCCTTGCGGCGCTTCAGTTCGAGGCAGATGATGAAGCCGCGGTTGGGGATGAAGGGGAAGGGATGCGCCGGGTCGATGGCGATGGGCGTCACCACGGGAAGTATCTGTTCCAGAAAGCGCTGGTCGAGCCAGGTCTTTTCGGCGGGCAGGAGGTCCTCGCCGTCGCTGATGACGATGCCGTTCTGGGCCAGTTCGTCGCTCAACTGGTGCCAGCGCCGGTCCTGTTCGGCCATAAGCTCCTGGGCGAGGCTTCTCACCTGCTCGATCTGCTCGGCCGCCGACAGCCCGTCATCGCTGATCTCCGAGAGCTTTTCGCGCACCTGGCCGACCAGGCCCGCCACCCGGACCATGAAGAATTCATCGAGATTGTTGCCGGAGATGGACAGGAAGCGCAGGCGCTCCAGGAGCGGGTGCGAGAGGTTCCGCGCCTCCTCCAGAACCCGCATGTTGAAGCCGAGCCACGAGCGCTCACGGTTGATGTAGCGGGCGGGCGAATGAATGGTGATGCCGGCCGAGGGGAGTGGCGCTATGTCGTTCATGGCCTGACCTTACATCGGTTGCGCCACGGCGCCAATAACTTGCCTTGATGACGGTTCGATGAATTGCCGCTATGGCCCGTCATCGAACAGGTCCGGCGCCGCCAGGCGCTGCAGCACGCGGGCCAGAAGCGGTTTGGTGACGGCGGATTTTTCCTCCAGCGCCAGCCGGTCGGCGTCCGCCACCAGCGTTCTGGCCGCCGCCAGCGAGCGCGGCATGCGCGCCATCAGGTAGGAGACGATGGCTTCGTCCACCGTCAGCTGCCGGTCGGAAAAATGTTTCACCAGCACGCCACGCAACAGCGCGTCGTCGGGCGGATCGAGTTCGGCGACGGGCAGCGCCCGCAGCCGCGAGGCAAGATCGGGAAGTGCGATCCGCCAGGCCACCGGATGGCGCTCGCTGGCCAGCAGGATGTGGGCGCTCGCCTGCCGTGCCAGATTGAAGAGGTGGAACAGCGCGCGCTCGTCGAACCTATCGCCCGGCGCATCGTCGATGGCCAGCGCGCCCTTCGACAACAAGGCGCTGGGTGCCATTGCACCGATTTCCCCGGCAGCGACGGCCGTGGCGCCCGACGCCGCGCTCCACACCTCAAGCAGATGCGACTTGCCGCTTCCAGGTCCGCCCACCAGAACCGCGCCATAGCTCGGCCAATCGGGAAAACGGTCGATCATTGCCACGGCGGCGGCGTTGGACGGGGTCACCAGAAAGTCGTCGCGGCCCCGCGCCGTTCTGACCGGCAGGTCGAGGACCAGCTGGCGCTGAAGCTTCTCGATCATGAGCGGCGGCGCTTGGGCGGCTTCGGTTTCGGCGCAACTTCGACCACGGCGGGATCGCCGAGATAGAGCCTGCTGCGCAGATATTGCCGGAGCCCGAAGCGCACCAGCACACCCGCCGCCGCCGCCAGCGGCACCGCCAGCAGCAGGCCTACGAAACCGAACAGATAACCAAAGGCAAACAGCGCGAACATCAGCCAAACCGGGTGCAATCCAACGCTTTTTCCCACCAGCTTGGGCGATAGGATGTTGCCTTCGAGGAACTGTCCGGCAGCAAAGATCGCCACCACCATCAGGATTGACCAGAAGTCGGGCCAGAACTGGACCAGGGCCACGCCAATGGCGAGTACGCCGCCGATCAGGGCGCCGGCATAGGGGATGAAGGTGAGGAAGCCTGATATGAGTCCGATGGCCAGTCCGAATTTCAGCCCCGCGAAGGACAGGGCGATCGCGTAAAAGCCGCCGAGCAGCAGGCACACCGTGCCCTGACCGCGGATAAAACCAGCCATGGCCGCGTCGATTTCGCTGGCCAGGTCGCGCACCGTGGCGGCATGGTCGCGCGGCAGCCAGCCATCGACCTTGGCAACCATGCGGTCCCAGTCCTCATGCAGATAAAAGGCGACGATGGGCGTCACCACCATCAGCGACACGAGATTGACCAGCGCCATGCCGCCCGACCAGAGGGACGTCAGCAGCGCCAGAATCCATTCCGCCGCCCGGCCCGCCGTGCCGGTGACCGTCCCCTGGACATCGGCACCCGACTTGGCGATCGCCACTTTCAGCCATTGCGGGGCCAGTTCGTTGAAGCGGGCCACGAGGGTCTGGATCAGCGAGGGCAGATCGCTGGCAAACTTGCTGACCTGATCGGCAAGGACGGGGGCGATCAGCACCAGCGCCAGGGCAAGCGCCAGGAGTGCGGAAATGAGGATGACCAGCGTCGCCGCCAGCCGTGGCAGGCCGAGGCGTTCCAGCGCATCGGCGACCGGATCGAGAAAATAAGCCAGCACCAGCCCGGCGATGAAGGGCAGCAGCACGCTGCCCAGCACCCAGAGCAGGAAGATGACCGCCGCCGCGGCGATCACCCAGATGGTCACCTGTCGCTGAAGGCTCACGGTTTGCCGTCCCCTGCTGCTCCCTCCGCCATGTGGCGGACCCAGGTGAGGAGATAGGCGCCGCCCGAGGCCGCCGTCAACAGACCGACCAGAATGCTGCCGGCGCCGAGCAGAAGATCAGACGGCCTGTCCAGGGCGGCGAGGCCCAGTACGCCAACCGCGAAGACGATCTGGGCCGCCGTGTTGACCTTCGAGACCATCAGCGGCTTGACGCGGATCGGCTGGTCCATCAGCCAGGAGAGGATGATGGCGCCGACGATCAGCACGTCGCGCGATACGACGAGGATCACCAGCCAGGCGGGGATCGCCTTCGAGAGGCCGAGCGTCACATAGACCGAGACCAGAAGGGCCTTGTCGGCGATGGGATCGAGATAGGCGCCAAGCTCGGTGCGGAGGTTCAGGCGCCGGGCCAGGTAGCCGTCGATGCCGTCGCTCACTCCGGCCACGACGAAGCACGAGAAGGCAAAGCCATAGGCCTCGGATATGATCAGCCAGACGGTCAGCGGCACCAGGAGGAGGCGCGCCAGGGTGATGAAGTTGGGGAGGTTCATGTCCGGGCTACATCGGCTGGATGACCCAGGTCGCGCCATATTGCGAAAGCTTGAGGCCGACGCGCTGCATGTTGTCCTGGAGCGAGGGCACCGTATTGGTGAACATCAGGCGGATCACCGCGCCGTCGGCGGAAAGCGTCGAGAGATCGACACCGATGACATTGGGGGCGTTCAGAATGCGCGAGCGGATGGCGTTCCATTCGCGGGGGCTGCCGAAGGGCACGGCTACCGCCATGGAATGGGACTTGTTGGCATTCTTGGCGGCTTCCCCGGCGGCGGCCGCGGCGGCGATCTTGGCCTGCCGCTTCTTGTAGGTCTCGACCAGCAGCGTCTGGAATTCGCGCACCCCGGCGGCGGCGGCCGATTCGGCCAGGCCATCCTCGGTCTTGACGATCTTGTTGAAGATCACCTTGCCCAACCGCGTCTCACCTTCGACATAGATGTGGACGCCGCCCTCGGCGGCTTGCGCCTGGACCACCAGAATGCTCGGCGCATCGTAGCGCTTGCGGATGGTCTCGATCTTGACGGGGTCGTTGTTGAGCGCGTCCTCGACGCCTAGCGTTTCGCTGTCCTCGAGATCGCCCAAGGGCACGATGACCGGCACCAGCCCCTGCTCGCCCTTCAAGTCGAGCCAGGTTTTCTTCCAGAGATTGTCCTCCCACAACTGGTTTGATTCTGGCCCACGCCAAACCGGAAGAACGAGAATCGGCTCGGACTGTCGTTCGGGGACATCGATGCCATAGCCCGCAAAGAACTTCCGCATCCGGGCTGGCAGGAAGCGGACTGTGAAGGTGCCGATGTAGCGGCCGGGTGCCGAGGTCTCCTGCTCGATCGACAGGGATTTCAGATAGGGCACGATATCATCGGGCTTGAGCTTGGCTTGAAGCGAGGCCGAGAGTTCGGCCGAACCCAGCCGCTCCACCAATTGGTAAAAGGCCTTGACCTGCACATCCATCAGGGCCTGGTTCTTGGCGGTGGTGGCATCCGTGCTGGTCACATCGATGTCGACGCCCTGGACGGCATAGATATTGGTTTCCACAGGACCCGCCGCCAAGGCATGCGCACAGAAGAGAAACCCGCCAAACACGGCCGCCAGCCAGAAGCGGCCCGTCAAAAATCCCATTTCGCTCGATCCGTCCAACCGTTCCGGTTTCCACATTCTTCTGAAGCCCAGCACAAGCTCCGTGCTTTATTCGCGCAGCGCTTCGGGCTATGCACGCCGCCGACAGACCCACCCACCAGAGAATTGGGGCAAACTAGCGGCATGCGTGACGCGAAACAAGCAGCAGTCAAAGGATTGAGCTATGCCGCCGCCGGAGTGGACATCACGGCTGGCAACGCCCTGGTCGATGCCATCAAGCCGCTGGCCAAATCGACGCGGCGCAAAGGTGCTGATTCGGCGCTGGGCGGGTTTGGCGGCATGTTCGATCTCAAGGCCTGCGGTTTCAAGGATCCGGTGCTGGTTGCCGCCAATGACGGGGTCGGTACAAAGCTCCGCATCGCCATCGCGACTGGGCGCCACCATGGCGTGGGCATCGACCTCGTCGCCATGTCGGTGAACGACCTCGTGGTTCAGGGCGCCGAGCCCCTGTTCTTCCTCGATTATTATGCGACGGGAAAGCTCGACGTGACGGCGGCGCGCGAAGTGATCGCCGGTATCGCCGATGGCTGCCGGCAGGCCGGCTGCGCGCTCATCGGCGGCGAGACGGCGGAAATGCCGGGCATGTATCAGGGGGATGACTATGACCTGGCGGGCTTCGCGGTCGGAGCCGCGGAACGCCAGAACCTGCTGCCAAGGAAGGATGTGAAGCCTGGCGATGTCATCCTCGGACTGGCCTCATCCGGCCCCCATTCCAACGGCTATTCCCTGATCCGCAAACTGGTCGAGGTCAGCGGCATCGCCTATGAAAGTACAGCACCTTTCGACGCAACGCGGACCCTGGGCGAGGCGCTGCTGACGCCGACGCGCATCTATGTAAAGCCGCTGCTGAAAGTCATCAAGGCGACCGGCGCCATCAAGGCGCTGGCCCACATCACCGGCGGCGGCTTCATCGAGAATATCCCGCGCGTCCTGCCAAAGACCGCCGTGGCCGAGATCGACCTTGATGCCGTGCGCTATACCCCGGTGTTCAAGTGGCTGCAGGAGGTGGGCGCCGTTGCCGAACGCGAAATGCTGCGCACCTTCAACTGCGGCATCGGCATGATCGTGGTGGTTGCGGCTGATGATGCGAAGAAAGTGGCGGCGTCTCTCAAGCGCTCGGGCGAACAGGTGGTGAGGCTCGGCGGCATCCGCAAACGCAAAGGTGCCGAGGACCAGGTGGCGCTCAGCGGCACGCTTTCGGTGAAATGACGACATCGCCGCTCGCGCCCGTTGTAAGCAAAGGGAGCGGGATGCCAACTTTCGCTGGCATGACGAAATTAGGGGATATATTTGTTAATCTTCAATAATTTAGGCGCCGCTATCAAACTAGCCTTCCGTCATGCCAGCGAAAGCTGGCATCCCGCTGCTCCGGAGCAAATCAGCGGCGGTTTCGATTTTTTCACAAGCTCCTTCGCCGGAACGACAGCCAATATCGGGTTCAATTGAGCATTCGGTGCCCTAAAGTCCGCACCGCTGTCCTGATCTCGGGGCGCGGCTCCAACATGATGGCGCTGGTCGAGGCGGCGCGTGCTCCGGACTATCCGGCCGAGATCGGCTGCGTGGTCTCGAACCGCGCCGATGCCAAGGGACTGGAGTTCGCTGCGGCAGAGGGGATCGCCACCGCGGTCATCGACCACAAGTCCTATCCCAGCCGCGAGGCCTTCGAGGCGACCCTTGATGCCCATCTTCGCGCGCAGCGTATTGAAATCATCGCTTGCGCCGGATTCATGCGCATCTTGTCGGCGGATTTCGTCAAGGACTGGGAAGGCCGGATGATCAATATCCACCCATCCCTGTTGCCTGCCTATAAGGGCCTCCACACCCACGAGCGCGTCCTCGCCGACGGGGCGACAGTGCATGGCTGCACGGTGCATGGTGTGACCGCCGAACTCGACGGTGGCCCCATCATACTTCAAGCTGAAGTGCCGGTGCTGGCGGGCGACGGCGCGGAGACATTGGCCGCCAGAGTTTTGAAGGAAGAGCATCGCATCTATCCGCAGGCTCTGGCCCTGCTGGCCCGCCAGCTTCAGGCGAAGATATCGACCTGAGGCAGCCCCTCGCGCTCACGGCTCTCGTCTTGCCACTGTTTCAGCAGCACCTTGCGGCGCACCGGGTATTTCTCATCGCGAACCGTCATGGCCAGCATGCGGTCAGTGCGGAAGGAGCGGAAACCTGAACGCAATTCGCACCACGAAACGATCAGCCGCTGGGCATCGAAATAGGCCACCGCGATTGGCCAGATGACGCGTTCGGTCTCGCGCCCATCTTCGCTGCGGTAGCCTAACGAGACCTTGCGGCCCTCGCGGATGGCGCCGCGCAGTTGCGCGACGTCGACACAATCCGGAACCAGCCGGAAATGCGGCGGCACCAGCAGGGCGGCATCAAACAGGAGTGGCCGCAATTTCTCGGGCAGCACCGCGCCAATCTTGGCCACCGTATCCTGGGCGGCGCGCGACAGGCCGGTGTCACCGCGCCTGGCCACCCAGCGCAAGCCCAGCATCACGGCCTCAAGTTCGTCGGGGGTGAACATCAGGGGCGGCAGGTCGAAACCCTCGCCAAGCACATAGCCCACTCCGGCCTCGCCGCGAATCGGCACCCGGTCGTCGATCAAGGATGCGATGTCGCGGTAAACGGTGCGCAGCGACACTTCGAGCTCGCGCGCCATGGTCTCGCCGGTCACCGGACGGCGGTGGCGGCGCAGGATCTGAAGGAGTTGCATCAGCCGTTCGGCGCGTCTCATGGAAAGACCATAGTCCTCACCTGCTGACAGCGATTGTCAGCAGCATGACAGTATGTTGCCGGAACCTCAGGAGACACAAGCATGATCATCCTTCGTGGCTCGCTCCCTGTCCCCGGCCCATCATTTGCGCAAACGAGCTATGCAAGGACCGCGCACGCAATCTGCACCATTGCCCGGCTCATTTCTCTCGACTATGGGAGTATTTAACCGGGGGATCAATAAAATGTCCAAACCGCTGCCCATCATCATCGACACAGATCCCGGTCAGGATGACGCGGTGGCGATCCTTTTGGCGCTGGCGTCGCCGGAAATCGAGGTGCTGGGCATCACGGCGGTGGCGGGAAACGTGCCACTGGCGCTCACCCAAGCAAATGCCCGCAAGATCTGCGAATTGGCGGGGCGGCCGGATATCAAGGTCTATTCAGGCGCCATCCGTCCCATGGTCCGGGATCTGGTGACGGCGGAGGACGTACACGGCAAGACCGGGCTCGACGGTCCGGTGCTGGCCGATCCCACCATGGTGCTGCAGAGTCAATATGCCGTCGATTATCTCGTCGAGGCGCTGATGACCCAGCCGGCTGGGACCATTACGCTCTGCGCGCTGGCGCCGCTCACCAATGTGGCGCTGGCCCTGATACGCGAGCCGCGCATCGCGTCGCGCATCAAGCAGATCGTCGCCATGGGCGGGGGGTTTTTCGAAGGCGGCAATGTGACGCCCACGGCCGAGTTCAACATCTATGTGGACCCGCACGCGGCGCGCCTGGTGTTCGAGGCGGGAATCCCCGTGACTCTGATCCCGCTCGACTGCACCCATCAGGCGCTGACCACCGCAGCCCGAGTCGAGGCGTTCCGGTCCATGCCGAACCGCTGCGGGCCGGCGGTGGCCGCCATGCTGGATTTTTTCGAGCGCTTCGACGAAAACAAATACGGCACCGACGGCGGCCCGTTGCATGATCCTTGCGTTATAGCCTGGCTCTTGCAGCCCGGATTGTTCAATGGCCGTTTCGTCAATGTCTCGGTCGAATGCCAATCGGAACTGACCATGGGCATGACGGTGGTCGACTGGTGGCGGGTGACCAAGCGCCCCGCCAACGTGACGGTCATGCGCAATGTCGATGCCGAAGGTTTCTTCGGGCTCCTGACCGAACGCCTCGGCAGGCTGCCCTAAAGCGAACCTTGTTAACTTGAAACAACACTCCCCATTCCGTCATGTATGGACGGCCTCCGCTTGGCAAGGGTTTTGGCGCCTGGTGGCTTGGAC
>JANPCA010000132.1:0-8055 GCA_031430715.1 Hyphomicrobiales bacterium
GGACGAAGACGAGGAAGAGGTGGCCGAAGAAGAAGTGGCCCCCGAGGCCGCGGTGGCTGCCGCAGAGGACGACGATGACGCCTCCGACGCCGATCAGGACGACAATGGCGACAAGCCGGGCACGAACGGCGACAAGTCCGACGGCCGCAAGCGCCGCCGCCGCCGCGGGCGCCGGGGAGGCCGCGGCCGCGAGGATCAGGCAGGTGCCGCGGAGAACGATGGCGAGGTTCCGGGACTGGGCGATCAACCGCCCGTCGAGTTGGACATCCGGCCGGACGCGGACAGCATTGCCGAAACGCCCGTGACCGCCCTTCCTTCCGACAATGAAGCCGCCGCTGATTCCGAACCACCGGCAATTGCCGAAGAGACGGCCGAAGCGCCGCGCAAATCATCGTCGCGCCGCGACCGCTGGGGCCGCAGCCGCGACCGCAAGAAAAGTAGCGAGGACCCGGGCGACACGGTCAAGGTGGAAGAGCCTGGCGAAATGGCTGAGCCGCCCGCCGAGGTGGTGCAGCTTGCCGTGGTGCCTCCGCCGCCTGCCATCGAGCCGCCGCGCAAATGGCAACCGCCCACCCCCACCGTGCAGGCGGCACCAGCCGAGCGCAAGACCGGCTGGTGGAGCAAGAAGTAAGCCTCAAACCCGCCTCATTCGCAGTCGAATGAGGCGGTGAAGGCTTCATGATGTTGCATTTGAAACAGGCTGTCCGCCGCTTCACCGCCGTGCTGGCGGCCATCGCCCTGCTGTGTGCCGGCACTGTTGCAGCGGACGCGCAGGGCCTGCCGCTGATCCGCGATGCCGAGATCGAGGGGCTGATGCGGCTCTATACCCGGCCGATCTTCAAAGCGGCGGGCATCAACCCCAAGTCGGTGCGCGTCTATATCATCGCCGACCGGCGCATCAACGCCTTCGTGTCGGGCGGACAGCGCATCTTCATCCACACGGGACTCCTGACCCAGGCCAAGACGCCCAACGAGGTGATTGGCGTATTGGCCCATGAGACCGGCCATATCGCCGGTGGCCATCTGGCCCGCATGGGGGTCGAGATCGAGCGCGCCAGCGTCACCTCGATCATCGGCATGCTGGTCGGCATCGCCGCCATGGCGGGTGGAGCCGCGGCGGGCGATGGCGAGGCGGCCAAGGCCGGACAGGGCATTGCCATCGGCGCGCAGGGGCTGGCGCAGCGTAATTTCCTCTCCTATGCGCGCGACATGGAATCCTCCGCCGACCAGGCCGCCCTCAAATATCTCGCCGCGGCCGGGCAATCGCCCAAGGGCATGATCACCCTGTTCGAGAAACTCGGCCGCGAATCGATCGCCACGCTGCAGAACGTCGACCCCTATGTGCTGTCGCATCCGATGCCCTTCGACCGCATCCGCAACCTCGAACAGTCGGCAAAAAAGTCGCCCTATCTCGACAAGACGGATGCGCCCGAACTGGTGCTGCGCCATCAACTCATGCAGGCCAAGCTGATCGGTTTCATCGAGTCGGCTCAGGCGGTGATTCAACGCTATCCCAGTTCCGACCAGTCTCTGCCCGCCCGCTACGCCAGGGCCATCGCGCAATTCCGCCGGGGCGACATCAAGAATGCCATGCCGGTGATCGACAGCCTTGTCGCCGACCTGCCGCAGGACCCTTATTTCTGGGAGCTGAAGGGCCAGGCGCTGCTCGAAAACGGCAGGCCCGCCGAGGCCGTGGCACCCTTGCAGCGCGCTGTGAAGCTCTTGCCCAACAATGGCCTGATTCAAATTCTTCTGGCCCAGGCGCTGATCGGCACCGAGACCGAAGCCAATGGACGCGAGGCGCTCAAAATGCTGCGCCAGGCGCAGAAATCGGAACGCGACACGCCAAGTCTCTATAAATTCATGGCCATGGCCTATGGCCAGAGCGGCGATGTCGCACGGGCCGAACTGGCAACCGCCGAGGCGGCCTACCTGCAAGGCGACGTGAAACTGGCCATCGAAAAAGCCCAGTCGGCCCAGGACCGTTTCAAGACGGGAACACCGGAATGGACGCGCGCTAACGATATTTTGACTTTCGCAACCCGCAAGTGACATGGACCCAAGCCGGAAACTCCGGCAAGGTGGCCCGCGATCAAAGGAATATGTGATGACCAGACGTTTCCGCTCCGCCCTCCTCGCCATCGCCATGCTGGCAACTCCGGCCATGGCCTGGGCGGGCACCTTCGACGATGCCCAGCGCAAGGAGATCGGCGAGGTCGTCCGGCAATATCTGCTGGATAACCCGGAATTGCTGGTCGAAGTCAGCAAGGAACTGGAAAAGCGCCAGCAGGCCGCCGAGGAGCAGAAGCGGGCCGGAGCGTTGGCCAGCAATGCCGCGGAACTGTTCAAATCGGACGACGATTTGGTGGCGGGCAATCCGAAGGGCGACATCACCATGGTCGAGTTCTTCGATTACAATTGCGGCTGGTGCAAGAAGGGGCTTCCGGAAGTGCTGAGCCTGGTCGAAGCTGACCCGAACCTGCGGCTGGTGATGAAGGAGTTCCCGATTTTCGGCGGCGATTCCGACTACGCGGCAATGGCGGCGCTGGCCTCCAAGGCGCAGGGCAAGTATTGGGAGTTCCATGTGGCGATGCTCGGCCATGACGGAAAACTTACCGCCGCCATGGTCGACGACATCGCCACGGCACAGGGCCTCGATCTGGTGAAGCTCAAGACCGACATGAAGTCGCCGGAGATCGCCGCCATTCTGGCCCGCACCCACAAGCTCGCCACCGATTTGGCGATCAGCGGTACGCCCGCCTTCGTCATCGATAGCAAACTTGTCCCCGGCTATTTGTCGAAGGACGGGCTGATGGCGGCCATTGCGGAAATCCGTGGTGCCGGCGGATGCAAGCTCTGTTGAGGACAATCGCTCGGCGCTTCCAAGTGCTGCCGTGAACGCTTATAAGTCTGGCCGAACAGCAGAATCGCCTCATCCTGATGAAGCTTGTCTATGTCCTCAATGGCCCCAACCTGAACATGCTCGGCGTCCGGGAACCCGCGATCTATGGGACGGAGACCCTGACGGACGTCGAAGAGCGCTGCCAGGCCCATGCCCAGGCGCTGGGTCTCGCCATCGACTTCCGGCAAAGCAATAGCGAGGGCGAGCTGGTGTCGTGGATTCACGAGGCGCGCGACAAAGCTTCGGGCATCGCCATCAATGCCGGGGCCTATACCCATACCTCTATAGCGCTGCATGATGCGCTCAAGGCCGCCGACCTTCCGGCCGTCGAACTGCATCTCTCCAACGTCCACAAGCGCGAGGAATTCCGCCACCGCAGTTTCATCGCACCCGCCGTCAACGGGGTGATCTGCGGCTTTGGCGTCAACAGCTACGAGCTGGCGCTGTCGGCGCTGGCGCTCATCATCTCAACGCACAAGTAGGGTTAAGCGAATGCCCCCGCCTAGGAAATCCACCACCGTCAAGGGCGATCCCGATCTCGACATCATTTCGAGCCTTGCCGGGATTCTCAATTCGACCGGCCTCACCGAAATTGAACTGGACCGCAAGGGAACGCGCTTCCGGGTGTCGAAGTCGGTGACCACTGTGGCGGCGGCGGCAGCTCCCGTCCACAGCCATGTGCATGTGGCGCCCGTTGCCGAAGCGGCGGCGCCCAAGGCCCACGGCGGCGATCATCCCGGCACCGTCAAGTCGCCGATGGTCGGTACGGTCTACCGGGCGCCATCGCCGGGCACTCCCAACTTCGTCGACGTCGGTGCCGAGGTGAAGGAGGGCCAGACGCTGCTGATCATCGAGGCCATGAAGACCATGAACCAGATCCACGCGCCGCGGTCCGGCAAGGTCACCCATGTCTTCGTCGACACCGGCCATCCGGTCGAATATGGCGAACCCCTCGTGGTGATCGAGTAGTCATGTTCGACAAAATCCTCATCGCCAACCGCGGCGAAATCGCGCTCCGCGTGCTGCGCGCCTGCCGCGAGCTTGGCATCCAAACGGTGGCCGTCCATTCGACCGCCGACGCGGAAGCGATGCATGTGCGCCTGGCGGATGAAAGCGTGTGCATCGGACCGCCACCGGCCCGTGACAGCTATCTCAACATCCCGGCCATCGTCGCGGCCTGCGAGATCACCGGTGCCGAAGCGGTGCATCCGGGTTATGGCTTCCTGTCGGAGAACGCCAAATTCGCGGAAATCCTCACCGAGCATGGCCTGAAGTTCATCGGACCCAGTGCCGAACATATCCGCATGATGGGCGACAAGATCACCGCCAAGCTGACCGCCCAGGAACTCGGCATTCCGGTGGTGCCGGGTTCCGAAGGTGGCGTCTCGGAACTGGCCGACGCCTGGCGCATCGCCAGGGACGTGGGTTATCCGGTGATCGTCAAGGCGACGGCGGGCGGCGGCGGGCGCGGCATGAAGGTGGCGCGCAGCGAGAGCGAGCTTGAACTCGCCATCAGCACGGCCCAGTCGGAAGCAAAGGCGGCCTTCGGCAATGGCGATGTCTATCTCGAAAAGTATCTGGAGAAACCGCGCCACATCGAAATCCAGGTGCTGGGCGATGGCCGTGGCCGCGCCGTACATCTGGGCGAGCGCGACTGTTCCTTGCAACGCCGCCACCAGAAAATCTGGGAGGAAGCGCATTCCCCCGCCCTCAACGCGCACCAGCGCGAGGAGATCGGCAATCGTGTGGCAAAGGCCATGGCCAAGCTCAGCTATGAGGGCGTGGGCACTGTCGAATTCCTCTACGAGAACGGCGAATTCTACTTCATCGAGATGAACACCCGTCTGCAGGTCGAGCATCCGGTCACCGAGGCGATCACCGGCCTCGATCTGGTGCAAGAGCAGATCCGGGTCGCGGCGGGTTCGGACCTCTCCTATACGCAGGACGACATCACCTTCTCAGGCCACGCCATCGAGTGCCGCATCAATGCGGAAAACCCGACGACCTTCGCGCCGTCCCCCGGCCGGGTCGACGCGGTGCATTTCCCCGGCGGCTTGGGCTGCCGGGTCGATTCGGCACTCTATGCCGGTTACCGCATTCCACCCTATTACGACAGCCTGATCGGCAAGCTCATCGTGTCGGGCAAATCACGCACGGAGTGCATGATGCGGCTTAGGCGGGCATTGAGCGAATTCGTCATCGAGGGCATCGAAACCACCATTCCGCTTTTCCAGCAGCTATTGGCCGAGCCCGACATCATCGACGGCCACTATGACATCCACTGGCTGGAGCATTATCTCGCCCGCTCCGCCTGATGAGCACCATCACCCCGCAAATCCTGCTCCGCGCCTATTCGGCGGGCATCTTCCCGATGGCCGAGAGTGCCGAGGACAATGCCCTCTACTGGGTCGAGCCGGACGAGCGTGGCGTCATCCCGCTCGATCGCCTGAAGGTCTCGGCATCTTTAAGGAAAGCCGTGCGGCGGCAAGCCTTTACGGTGAAGATCGACAGTGATTTCTCAAACGTGATCCAGGCCTGCGCGGCGCGCACCGCCGAGCGCAAGTCGACGTGGATTAACAAGCGCATCGTCGCCCTCTACACGCAGCTCCACAAGATGGGTTGCTGCCACAGTGTCGAATGCTGGCAGGGGGACAAGCTGGTGGGCGGGCTTTATGGCGTGCGGATCGGGGCGGTGTTCTTCGGCGAGAGCATGTTCTCGCGCCAAACCGACGCCAGCAAGGTGGCGCTGGTGCATCTCGTTGCCAGGCTCAACGCCGGCGGCTTCAAGCTGCTCGATGCCCAGTTCGTCAATCCGCATCTGGAGCGGCTGGGCGCCATCTCCTTGCCCAAGGCGGATTATCACCGGGTAATGGAGCCCCTGCTGGGGATGGACGCGGACTTTTTCGCATTCAGGGACGATGGCTGGCCGGAGCGCGTGCTGGGGCTGGCGATGGGCGCTCAATCCTCCGGATCGCCCTCGCCGATCTGATCCTGCAATGTCGTGATGTCGGGGGTGGCCTCGACGATGGGCGGGGGAGCGCTGGGGTCGCGGCAGCCGGTGAGCCAGACGTCGTAGATGGCGTGTTCGACGCCGCTCAAGCCCGGGCTTTCGGCGAACATCCAGCCGGAGAAAATGGGTTTGCGCTTGTCGTCCGATTCGACCTGGTCGACCTGCACGAAAGTTGTGGTCTTGGGCTCTTCGGTCGGGGGCCGCGTGTAGCAGGCATCGGGCTTGACGACGAGGCCGCCGAAGCGGCGCTCCTGGCCGATCGGGATTTCAAAATTGGTGATGATGCCGGTGATCTTGTCGAGGCCGTTGAACACGGCGATCGGATTGGCGATGCGGGCGGCCTGGGCCGGTCCGGCGGCGGCACTTAAAGCCGCCGCCAAGGCAAGAGCGCGCCTCAAGATATTACCGCCTCGACGCGCAGGCGGACATAGTCCGCGGTCCAGTTGCCGTGCCCGTCGCACAGCGCCGGCCGGAGCAGCTCGACGGTTTCGGCCAAGGCATTTTCCGCTTCGTTTTCAAACTGTTCGAAGAAAGGCTTGCGAAACAGCTTAAGCCATTCCGCCATGCCGGTTTTCAGCACCACGGGACGCGGGAAGAGGCCAATGCGAGTCACGCCGAAGCCCTGAGCCTGCAGCAGCTCGCGATAGACGTCCGGCGCCGGGAAATACCAGGGGTTGGCAACGGCAAGATTGCCGCCCCGGCGCAGGCCGACGGCGCGCATGGCGGTGGCGATGGCCGCCACGTTGCCATGTCCGCCGAACTCGGCCACGAAACGGCCCCCGGGTTTCAAAGCCCGTCTCACCCCGTCCACGACGGCGGAGGCATCGGTCATCCAGTGCAGCGCGGCGTTGGAGAAGACCGCGTCGAACTCGTGATCGAAGGCGAGGGCTTGCCCATCCATCAGGCGTATGTCGAGGCCGCGTGCCGTGGCCGTGGCCACGAAATCGGCGCTACTGTCGACGCCAACCACATCGGCGCCTAGCGCCGCCAGTTCGGCCGTCAGCACGCCGTCACCACAGCCGAGATCGAGAATGCGCTCCCCCGACTTCGGCGCCAGCCATTCCATGACAGCGCCCGCCAGATCCGACACGAAGCGTGCATGATTGCCATAGCTTGCCGCCGACCAGGTCTGCTGCCGTGGATCCGCCTCGGCCGCGGACACTATTGGGCCTGCGGTTCGGCGTTCGTCTTGCCGGCATCCTCGCCCGCACCCGATTTGGCGAACATGGCCTGGCTGATGAGTGACCAGATATCGACCGCCCCTTGCGTGTTGGAAATCATGCCCCCGTCGGCCAGAATGCTGTCGGCGCCGCCCTGCTCCAGGGTGATGAAGTTCGAACCCAGGAGGCCCTCGGCCGTCACCTTGGCGGTGGCGTCATCGGTTAGTTTCAGCCGGGGGTCGACCTGCATGGTGACCACGGCTTGAAAATTGCTGTCGTCGAGCGTGAAGCCCGTCACCGTGCCGACCTTGACGCCGGCGATCCTGACATCGGTGCCGATGCTGATGCCGCTGGCGTTGTCGAACAGGGCGGAGAGCTTGAGGCCGGCCGCCGTGCCGCCCTTGCCGGAGCTTTGATAGGCGAACAGGAAAAATCCCGCCGCGATCACCACGACCGCCGCCCCGATCAGGGTTTCAACCGTCGAGTTCTTCATGGCTTCACTCTCCCTGCTGCCCGCCCCGCGTGCCGGTGATTAGGCCGCGACCGGCGCCAAAATAAGGCGAATCACTCTGGCTTCCAGGCCTGGTAGTCAGGCGCGGCGGCGGCCGGACGGGTGCTGCCGACGATGCTGCCCGGCGGGCGGTAGGCCAAGGCGGTGCCGGTCGGATTGGCCTCGTGGGGCTTCTGCCAGTCGCGTGGGGTGTAGTCTTCCTTGCTGGGCAGCGTATCGGCGCGGTGATGCATCCAGCCATGCCAGCCGGGCGGTATGGAGGAGGCTTCGGAGTAGCCGTTGTAGATCACCCAGCGGCGTTCGGCGATCGAATCGGGAATGGCGGACTTCGCCCGGTAATAGCGGTTGCCGGAGTCGTCGCTGCCGACGAACTCGCCATGGCGCCAGGTGAAGAAGCGCGTGTTCAGCGTCTGTCCGTTCCACCAGGTGAAAAGCTGCTTCAGGAACAACATGTGTCAGGTCCGTTTACGCC
>JANPCA010000133.1:0-2482 GCA_031430715.1 Hyphomicrobiales bacterium
TCGATCCAAGACATCATGCGCCAGGACACTGGCGTTGATGGCGATGCCCAGCGCATCAGCCAATTGTGCTGGATGTTCTTCCTCAAGATCATCGACGATCAGGATCAGGAACTTGAACTCACCAAAGACGATTATCGCTCACCGATCCCCAGGAAATACCAATGGCGCAATTGGGCGGCGGACCCGGAAGGCATCACCGGCGAGGCGCTCACCACTTTCATCAATGGCGAATTGTTCCCGGCGCTCAAAGGTCTGCAACTTTCGGCCAAGCCGGGTGATCGCCGCCGCGTGGTGCGCGATGTGTTCGAGGATGCCTATAATTACATGAAATCCGGCCAACTCATGCGGCAGGTCATCAACAAGATCGCCCAGGTCGATTTTAACAATCTGGCCGAGCGACAGCACTTCGGCGACATCTACGAGCAAATCCTCACTGACTTGCAATCGGCGGGCAATGCCGGTGAATATTATACGCCGCGCGCCGTCACCGCCTTCATGGTGGACCGGATCGACCCGCATCCCGGCGAGCTCCTGTTCGATCCCGCCTGCGGCACGGGCGGCTTTCTCACCTGTTCGATCCGCCACATGCGCGAACGCTATGTGAAGACGCCGAAGCAAGAACAGGCGCTGCAAAGTGCCCTTCGCGCCGTGGAGAAAAAGCAGCTTCCCCACATGCTCTGCGTCACCAACATGCTGCTGCACGGCATCGAAGACCCGAGCTTCGTCCGCCATGACAACACGCTGGCGCGGCCTTACATCAGCTACACCCAATCCGACCGGGTGGATATTGTCGTCACCAATCCGCCCTTCGGCGGGCGCGAGGAAGACGGCATCGAAAGCAACTTCCCCGCCCAATTCCGCACGCGTGAAACCGCCGATCTGTTCCTGGCATTGATCGTGCGCCTGCTCAAGAAAGATGGCCGCGCCGCCGTGGTGCTGCCCGATGGCACGCTGTTTGGCGAGGGCGTGAAGACACGGCTGAAGGAACATCTGATGGAGGAGTGTAACCTCCACACCATCGTCCGCCTGCCCAATTCGGTGTTCAAGCCCTATGCCTCGATCGGCACCAACCTCTTGTTCTTCGAGAAGGGAACGCCGACCAAGGACATCTGGTTCTATGAGCACCGCGTGCCTGAGGGACAGAAAGCCTATTCGATGACCAAGCCGATCCGGCTGGAGCATTTTCAGGGCTGCATCGACTGGTGGGGCGGCAAGGAGCGCAAGGGCCGCGCCGAGACGCCATTGGCGTGGAAGATGAGCGCCGAAGATATCAAGGCACGCGGCTACAATCTTGACATCAAGAACCCGCATAGCGTTGCCGACGATCACGGCGACCCGGAAACCTTGCTGGCCGACCTCGCCCGCGCCGAGGCCGAAGCGGCGGGCTTGCGCGATCAGTTGAAAACCATCCTCGCCGAGGCGCTGGTCAGATGAACGCCTGAACCATATACTGTTCAAGACAAAACGTGGGAGCTTGAGATGCACGCAGCAATCGCCGAACGGCAGCAGGACATGGCAGAGGTTTGCCGCCGCTATGATGTCGCGCGGCTGGAAGTGTTCGGGTCTGCCGCACGCGGCGATGATTTCGATCCCGCCACCAGCGACGCTGATTTCCTCGTCGAGTTCAAGCCGGGCAGTCAACTGCCGCCGCTCGACCAGTATTTAGGCCTTGCCCGTGCATTGGAGGAATTGCTCGGTCGGCAGGTCGATCTGGTGGAGCGCAAGGCGCTGGAACAAAGCCGTAACTACATCCGCCGCCGCAGCATCCTCAAGGACGCGACGGTGGTTTATGGCTGATCGCGCGGACAAGGATCAATCGCTGCTGCTCGATATGCTGCTGGCCGCGCGCGATGCATGTGCATTCGTGGCCGGTATGGACAATGCGGCGTTCCTGCAAAGCGCGCTGCACCAGAGCGCGGTGATCCGTTGCCTCGAAGTGATCGGCGAGGCGGCGGGCAAGGTCTCGCCAGGATTTCAGGCAGCGCACCCGGCCATCCCCTGGCGCGAGATCACCGGCATGCGCCACCGGCTGATCCACAATTATGCCGAGGTGGACCTGGAGTTGGTCTGGTCGGTGGCCGGCGAAAAACTCGGCCCTCTGATCGCCGCATTGGTACCACTCATCCCGCCCGAAGACGCGCAAGGGGCATGAACGCCGAACGCCTGTTGGCGCATTATGAAGAGATCGCCGACGCGCCCGACGCGATTGCCCGGCTGCGCCGCTTCATTCTCGATCTGGCCGTGCGCGGCAAGCTCGTGCCGCAGGATGCGAAGGACGAACCGGCATCGGGACTGCCGAAGCGGATCGCCAAGGAGAAGCTGGACCAAGCCGGTTTGCCGCAAGGATGGCGTCGGGCCAAGATCGGTTCGATCCTAGAGTTCCAATACGGCAAGGGCTTGAAGGCGACCGAACGATTAGATGAAGGCCCGGTGCCTGTGTTCGGCTCGAACGGGATCGTCGGGTTCACCGATGAACCACTGA
>JANPCA010000134.1:0-11548 GCA_031430715.1 Hyphomicrobiales bacterium
AGCTTTCCCGCTCGCCATCATCTACCTTTTGTGTTGACGCAAGGTGATATTTCTTGAAACTGGAAGGGCATCTGGGCGTCTGCCAACTCTCCACTGACCGCAACGATTTCGATTGGCGCTATGATCGAAGTGCTGGACAGCGGCGGGTTACGGATCAAGAACGCTTGAACCAGTGGGCTGCCGGTGGAATATCTCCTTTTCGTAACGGATGGCGCTGTATAGAAGGGGCCGGCCGGGCTTGAGGGGTTTTGACGGTTGATTCCAGACTTCATTCGGAATGCGGGGCATGAGCTGCCGTTCATTCTGCTGCTGATCGCACTTCTGGGGTTCCGCTCGCGGGTGACGCCCGTTGCCTCGATCTTCATCGCGGCGCCCATGGACCAGGTCTTCCGGCTGGTCGATTTCACCGAGGGCCAAAACCAGCGCTGGCAGCGCACGAAGGTGACCTGCACGCTGGTCGACCTCGCCACCCAGACCTACCGGCTCAATTTCGTGACGCCGCTGGCGGGCGGTGCCGTGCAATCCTCCGAAGCGCTGTTCCGCATCGTGAAGCGCGATACACCGCGCTATCTTGAAATCGACCGGGCCGGCATCGAGGGCCAATCCAGCAACAACCAATTGCTGAAGATGACCGCATCCTTGAGTGCCGAGGCGGGCGGCACCCGCTTGCAGCTCACCTATCACTGGGGTCCAAGGCCGCTCCTGGCGCAGCTTCTGGCGCGGGCCGACCTGTGGGGCAGCGTCTTCCGCCTCAAGGGCCAGGCCGAGACCGGGGTTCCCGATTACCGCACCGACGGACTGATCTCGGCGGGTGTCGCTGTGGTGACGGGGGTCGTGTCGCTGGCCACCTTCGTCATGGCCTTCGGCTGGATCATCGCACCCCTCCTGGTGGTGGCCTTGCTGATCCATGAGTTCGGGCATCTGCTGGCTTACCGGCTGATCGGCCAGCCGTGGGGGCGGCTGGTGTTCCTGCCGTTCCTGGGGGCGATCGCCGTGCCGCGCCTTGGGTTTACCACGCAAGGCCAGATCGTTTTCGCGGCGATGATGGGGCCTGCCTTCAGCGTGGCGGTGCCGCTGCTGGCGGCCTTCTGGGTGTGGGCCGGGGGGCCGTTTCCGGCCACCGCCGTGATGTTCGGCATCGTGGCCTGCGGCCTCAATCTGTTCAACCTGCTGCCCGTCGAGCCCTTGGACGGCGGCGTGGTCCTGCGCTCGGTGCTGGCCAAGATCATGGGGGCTTACGCGCGCTTCGGGCTGATCGGCTTCGGGCTCCTCATCATCGCCGGGGGCTTCATGATCGAGCAGGTGCTGCTGGTCATCTTCGGATTGCTGGCGCTGCTCATGAATGTCCGTCCACGGACGATCGATCCGGGGCTCGACCCCATGCCGCGCCTGCAGGTGTCGATCTCGGCCTTCTCCTTCATGTCGGTGCTGGCGGCCTACGCGGTTCTGCTGCGGCATTTCTTGACCTATACTTGAGAGCCGCCGCGGGCCGCCATGGGTGCCATTCTCGATCGATACGAAGCGCTGGTGGCGGAAGGCGCGATCAGGCCGGACGAGGGCCAGCATGTGGTGGCCGTCAAGCTCGACCGGCTGGCGGGAGCGCTGCAGGCGCTGCCCAAACCGGGCGGACTGCTGGGGCGGTTCCGCAAAGCCGCTCCCCTGCCGCGCGGTCTCTATATCCACGGCGCGGTGGGGCGCGGCAAGACCATGCTGATGGACCTGTTCCATGCGCAAGTGAAGACCGCGCCGAAGGGCCGCGTGCATTTCCATGCCTTCATGCAGGATGTGCATGGGCGGCTGCATGCGGCGCGGCAGGCGCGAGTGCAAGATGCGCTGGCGCCGGTGGCAAGGGCCATTGCCGCGGAGGCGCGCCTGCTCTGCCTCGACGAGATGCAGATCAGCGATATTGCCGACGCGATGATCGTCGGACGGCTGTTCGAGGGCCTGTTCGAGGCCGGCACGGTGATCGTCACCACCTCCAACTTAGGCCCGGAGGGACTTTACCGCGACGGACTGAACCGGCAGTTGTTCCTGCCCTTCATCGCGCTGATCGGCGAGAGGCTTGAGGTTGTGGCACTTGACGGCGTCACGGATTACCGGCTGGGGCGGGTCAAGGCGCATGAAACGTTCCTGACGCCGATTAGCCTTGAGAATGACGCGCGGCTGCAGGACCTGTGGCGGCGGCTCACCGATACGGAGCGGGGCGAGGCGGCCGAGATCGCCGTTCTGGGCCGCAAGCTGCATGTGCCCCAGGCGGCTCGGGCTTGCGCGCGTTTTTCCTTCGCCGATCTCTGCGAGAAGCCGCTGGGACCGCCTGACTATCTGGCCCTGGCACGGCAGTTCCGGACTGTTTTTGTCGAGCATGTTCCGGTGCTGGGGGCCGCCGACCGCAACGCGGCCAAGCGCTTCGTTCTGCTCATCGATACGCTCTATGACGCCGGCGTGAGGTTCGTCGCGACCTCGGCCAAGGCACCGGAGGGCATCCACGCGGCTGGCGACCACGCCTTGGCGTTCGGACGAACGGTGTCGCGGTTGAAGGAGATGCAGTCAGCTTCCTGGTGGGGGAAAAAAATCGCCGAAACTTGACGAATTGGTCAAATTTATACATCGAAAGGACTAGAACCGAGTCTTGAAGGTGCTATTCATGGGGTCTACAGAAAGTGCTGCTCTTGCACCGCAAAGCGGCGCTCGGGATCGCCTTGGAAGGACATTCACACATGGCTCGGAAGAAAATCGCGTTGATCGGCGGCGGCATGATCGGCGGCACGCTGGCGCATCTGGCGGCGCTCAAGGAATTGGGCGACATCACCATCTTCGACA
This sequence comes from Hyphomicrobiales bacterium, assembly GCA_031430715.1. GTDB lineage: Bacteria > Pseudomonadota > Alphaproteobacteria > Rhizobiales > Aestuariivirgaceae > Aestuariivirga. The sequence continues at coordinate 2,821 of JANPCA010000134.1, forward strand.
TTGCCGAGGGCCTGCCGCAGGGAAAGTCGCTGGATCTCGCCCAGTCCGGCCCGGTCGAAGGCTTCGACGCCAAACTGTCGGGCGCCAATTCCTACGAGGCGATCGCCGGAGCCGATGTCTGTATCGTCACCGCCGGCGTGCCGCGCAAACCCGGCATGAGCCGTGACGACCTGCTTGGAATTAACCTGAAAGTCATTGCCTCGGCCGGGGCAGGACTGAAAGCCCATGCGCCCGATGCTTTCGTCATCTGCATCACCAACCCGCTCGATGTCATGGTTTGGGCGCTGCAGAAATATTCGGGGCTTCCGACGAACAAGGTGGTCGGCATGGCGGGGGTGCTCGACTCGGCGCGCTTCCGGCATTTCCTGGCCGAGGAATTTAAAGTTTCGGTCGAGGATGTGACCGGCTTCGTGCTGGGCGGACATGGCGACACCATGGTGCCGCTGACGCGCTATTCGATGGTGGCGGGCATTCCGGTGCCGGACCTGATCAAGATGGGCTGGTCGACGCAGGAACGCATCGACAGAATCGTGCAGCGCACGCGCGACGGCGGGGCGGAGATCGTCGGGCTGTTGAAGACGGGCTCTGCTTACTATGCGCCGGCGAGCGCGGCCATCGCCATGGCGGAGAGTTACTTGAGGGACAAGAAGCGGGTTCTGCCCTGCGCGGCACATCTGACGGGGCAGTTCGGTGTCAAGGACACTTACGTCGGCGTGCCGGTGGTGATCGGCGAGGGCGGCGTCGAGCGCATCGCGGAAATCCAGCTCAACGCGGAAGAGGCGGCGGGTTTCAGGAAGTCGGTCGAGGCTGTCCATGGTCTGATGGCGGCGGCCAAAGTCATCGCGCCCGATCTGGCTTGATTGAATTCCCCCACCCCCATCGCTTCGCGATGGACCCTCCCCGCAAAGGGGGAGGGAAGAAAGGACAACGATGAACATTCATGAATATCAGGCCAAGGAAGTCCTCCGCGGTTTTGGCGTGGCGACCGGCAAGGGTGTGGCGGCGTTCAGCGTCGAGGAGGCGGTGAAGGCGGCGGAAGCGATGCCGGGGCCGGTGTGGGTGGTGAAGGCGCAGATCCATGCGGGCGGGCGCGGCAAGGGCGGCGGCGTCAAAGTGGTGAAATCGGTGGCGGACGTGAAGGCCGAGGCCACGCGCATGCTGGGCATGACACTGGTGACGCACCAGACGGGGCCAGAGGGCAAGCACGTGCAGCGGCTTTACATCGAAGAGGGCACGGCAATCGCGCGCGAGCTCTATCTCTCGATGGTGGTCGACCGCGAGACCGCGAAGGTCGCCTTCATCGCGTCGACCGAGGGCGGCATGAACATCGAGGAAGTGGCCCATGCCACGCCGGAGAAGATCATCACGGTCAATGTCGATCAGGCGGCGGGATATTCGGGCTATGTCGGGCGGCGCATCGCCTCGGCCTTGAAGCTCGAAGGCGAGCAGACCAAGCAATGCGTGAAGATGATCGGGCAGCTTTACAGGGCGTTTGTTGAAAAGGACATGAGCTTGCTGGAGATCAATCCGCTGGTTGTCACCAAGGACGGCAATCTCATCTGCCTCGATGCCAAGATCAATTTCGATTCGAACGCGCTTGACCGCCACCCCGACATCAAGGCGCTGCGCGATCTGACCGAAGAGGACCCCAAGGAAATCGAGGCCTCGAAATACGATCTCTCCTATGTGGCGCTCGATGGTTCGATTGGCTGCATGGTGAATGGTGCCGGCCTTGCCATGGCCACCATGGACATCATCAAGCTCTATGGCGCCGAGCCTGCGAACTTCTTGGATATCGGAGGCGGCGCCACCAAGGACAAGGTGACGGCGGCCTTCAAGATCATCACGGCAGATGCGCGCGTGAGAGGCATTCTCGTCAACATCTTCGGCGGCATTGCCAAGTGCGATGTCATCGCCGAGGGGGTAATCGCGGCGGTGAAGGAGGTGGGGCTCGCCGTGCCGCTGGTGGTGCGGCTGGAGGGGACCAATGTGGATTTGGGGAAGAAGATCATCCGGGAAAGCGGGCTGAATGTGATTCCGGCGGATGATCTGGATGACGCGGCGGGGAAGATCGTCAAGGCTGTGAAGGACGCTGCGTGATGCAATGTCCCCCTGCCGTCATCCCGGCGAAAGCCGGGACCCACTGCAGAAGTGGTTTCAGGAGTGGCGCTTGCGGCAATGTCTCAATGGGTCCCGGCTTTCGCCGGGATGACGGGACTTTAGTGCAACGACGGTGCTTGCATAATGAACTGAGGTGCAAGTGTCATGAGTGACATGGCCATTTACTGGCTTCCACTTGTCATTATTCTGGCGGTTTGGATTTACTTCATACGCGTAATGAAGAAGAACGGCAGCCCGTTTGCCAGCCTTGAGCGCTCCGTTGCCGAAGTTCAGAAACAAAACGCTGAAATCACCAAGCTTCTAGCAGAAATCAAAAGTACTATTGAGAACAGGAAATCCTGATGTCCATTCTCGTCAACGCATCCACCAAAGTCATCTGCCAGGGCATCACCGGCAACAACGGCACCTTTCATACCGAGCAGGCGATTGCTTATGGGACCAGGATGGTCGGCGGGGTGACGCCGGGCAAGGGCGGCACGACGCATGTGGGGCTGCCGGTTTTCGATACGGTGTGGGAGGCCAGGCAGAAGACCGGGGCCGACGCGTCCGTCATCTATGTGCCGCCGCCGTTTGCGGCGGATGCCATTCTCGAGGCCATCGATGCGGAGATCCCGCTGATCATCACCATCACCGAAGGTATTCCGGTGCTGGACATGGTGAAGGTGAAGCGGGCGCTTATCGGTTCGAAGTCGCGGCTGATCGGACCCAATTGCCCGGGTGTGCTGACGCCCAATGAATGCAAGATCGGCATCATGCCGGGGAACATCTTCAAGAAGGGCACGGTCGGCATCGTATCGCGCTCTGGCACGCTGACCTATGAGGCGGTGTTCCAAACGACGCAGGAAGGCCTGGGGCAAACGACGGCGGTGGGCATCGGCGGCGATCCGGTGAAGGGCACCGAGTTCATCGACATGCTGGAGATGTTCCTGGCCGATGATGAAACGCAAGCGATTATCATGATCGGCGAGATCGGCGGATCGGCGGAAGAGGACGCGGCGGATTTCATCGCACGCAACAAGGTGAAGAAGCCGACGGCCGGGTTCATCGCGGGGCGGACCGCACCGCCGGGGCGGCGCATGGGCCATGCGGGGGCGATCATTTCGGGCGGCAAGGGTGGGGCGGAATCGAAGATCGAGGCGATGAAGCGGGCGGGCATCGCGGTGGCGGATTCGCCGGCGCTGTTGGGCAAGACGCTGGTGAAGAGATTGAAGGGTTAGGGCTGGACTCGCGGCCCCTCACCCGCCCCGACGGGCACCCTCTCCCGCAGGCGGGAGAGGGGCAGGGGTGAGGGCGCACATAGGAGATAAAGATGAACAAGACAGACCTCACGACGGCTTTCGAGCAGACCTCGTTTCTCTATGGCGGGAACGCGCGGTTCATCGAGCAGCTCTATGGCAAGTATCTCGACAATCCCGCCACCGTGGACCAGCATTGGCGGCAGTTCTTCGCGGGGCTTGGGGACAATTCGGAGCTTGCCAAGGCCCAGGTGAGCGGACCGTCATGGCAGCGCAAGGATTGGCCCCGGCCTGAATCGGGCGATCTCGTCTCGGCGCTCGACGGGCAATGGCCGGCGGTGGCGCCGCCCGCCGCCAAGCCCGGCGCCAAGGCCGCAGAAAAGCCGCCGGGTCTTTCGCCCGAGGATGTGCGCAAGGCGACGATGGATTCCGTCCGTGCACTGATGATGATCCGCGCCTACCGGATGCGTGGCCATCTTGCCGCCGATCTTGATCCCCTGAAGCTCGTTGAGCCGCAGAGCCATCCCGAACTCGATCCCGCTTCCTATGGTTTCACCGAAGCAGACATGGACCGGCCGATTTTTCTCGACAAGGTGCTGGGCCTCGAACATGCCACGGTGCGGCAGATCGTCGATATTTTGAAGCGCACCTATTGCTCGACGCTGGGCGTCGAGTTCATGCATATCTCTGACCCCGAGCAGAAGGCCTGGATCCAGGAGCGCATCGAGGGGGCCGACAAATCGATCAGCTTCACGCCGGAGGGCAAGAAGGCCATCCTGGCCAAGCTCATCGCCGGCGAGGGCTTCGAGAATTTTCTCAATGTGAAATATACCGGCACCAAGCGCTTCGGGCTCGATGGCGGCGAAAGCATGATCCCGGCGCTGGAACAGATCATCAAGCGCGGCGGGCAGTTGGGGCTCAAGGAGATTGTCTTCGGCATGGCGCACCGCGGCCGCCTCAATGTGCTGGCCAATGTCATGTCGAAGCCCTTCTCAGCGATCTTCCACGAGTTCAAGGGCGGTTCCTCGACGCCTGATGAGGTTGAGGGCTCGGGCGATGTCAAGTATCATCTGGGATCGTCGTCGGACCGCAGCTTCGATAACAACACCGTGCATCTGTCGCTGACCGCCAATCCGTCGCATCTCGAAATCGTCGTTCCCGTGGTGCTCGGCAAAGCCCGCGCCAAGCAGGATCAACTCAAGGACAAGGAGCGCACCAGCGTGCTGCCGCTGCTGATCCACGGTGATGCCGCCTTCGCGGGCCAAGGTGTTGTGGCGGAATGCTTCGGGCTGTCGGGCTTGCGCGGACACCGCTCCGGCGGCTCCATCCACTTCATCGTCAACAACCAGATCGGCTTTACGACGTCACCGCATTGGTCAAGGTCCTCGCCTTACCCATCGGATGTCGCCAAGATGATCGAGGCGCCGATCTTTCATGCCAATGGCGATGATCCGGAGGCGGTGGTCTATGCCGCCAAGATCGCCACCGAGTTCCGGCAGAAGTTCAAGAAGCCGGTGGTCATCGACATGTTCTGCTACCGCCGCTTCGGCCATAACGAGACCGATGAGCCGGCCTTCACCCAGCCGCTGATGTACAAAGCCATCGGCACCCACACCACGGTGGTGACGCTGTACGGCAAACGGCTGATGGATGAGGGCATTCTCGGCGCCGACGAGTTCGACGCCATGAAGGCGCAATACCGCAAGACGCTGGATGAGGATTTCTCGGTGGCCGAGGGCTACAAGGCCAACAAGGCCGATTGGCTCGATGGGCGCTGGGCCGGCCTCAAGGTGGCCAAGGACCATGAAGACCCGCGCAAGGGCGAGACCGGGATTGCCACCACGAAGCTCAAGGACATCGGCCTCAAACTCACCAAGGTGCCGAAGAACTTCAAGGTTCACCGCACCATGCAGCGCGTGCTCGACGCGCGGCGCAAGATGATCGAGGAGGGCCATGGCATCGACTGGGCGATGGCCGAGCATCTGGCCTTCGGCGCGCTGCTGCTGGACGGCTTTCCGGTGCGGCTTTCGGGCCAGGACGTGCAGCGCGGCACCTTCTCGCAGCGCCACGCCGTGCTGGTCGATCAGGACAATGAAAAGCGCTACACGCCGCTCAATCATCTGGTGAAGGACCAGGCGGTGAAGATCGATGCCATCAACTCGATGCTGTCGGAAGAGGCCGTGCTTGGTTTCGAATATGGCTATTCGCTGGCGGAGCCCAATGCGCTCACCATCTGGGAGGCGCAATTCGGCGATTTCGCCAATGGCGCGCAGGTGGTGTTCGACCAGTTCATTTCGAGCGGAGAGCGCAAGTGGCTGCGCATGACGGGTCTCGCCTGCCTGCTGCCGCATGGTTACGAGGGCCAGGGGCCGGAACATTCCTCGGCAAGGCTCGAACGCTTCCTGCAGATGTGCGCTGAAGACAATATGCAGGTGGTCAATTGCACGACGCCGTCCAATTACTTTCATGTGCTGCGGCGGCAATTGAAGCGCGACATCCGCAAACCCCTGATTGTCATGACGCCCAAGTCGCTGCTGCGCCACAAGCGCGCCACCTCCAGGCTCGACGAAATGGGTGAAGGCACCAGCTTCCACCGCATCTTGTGGGACGATGCCGAGTTGCTGCCCGGCGAGAAGATCAAGTTGCGGACGGACGGCCAGATCCGCCGCGTCGTCATGTGCAGCGGCAAAGTCTATTACGATCTCCACGAGGAGCGCGAGAAGCGCTCGCTCGACGACATCTATCTGCTGCGCATGGAACAGCTCTATCCGTGGCCGCACAAGGCGCTGATCAACGAATTGTCGCGCTTTAAGCAGGCGGAATTCGTCTGGTGCCAGGAAGAGCCCTATAACATGGGGGCGTGGAGCTTCGCGCAACCCAATATCGAGCGCGTGCTCGACTTCATCAAGGCCGCCAAGCCGCGTCCGCGCTATGCGGGCCGGCCCCCATCGGCCTCGACCGCAACCGGATTGATGACCAGGCACTTGCGGGAACTGAAGACGTTCCTCGACGAAGCGCTCGGCGACAGCAAAGCTTGAAGGAAGATAAGATGGCGAAAGAAATCCGCGTTCCGGCCCTTGGTGAATCGGTCACCGAGGCGACAATTGCAAAGTGGTTCCGGCAGGCGGGCGAAGCGGTGAAAGCCGACGAGCCGCTGGTCGAACTCGAAACCGACAAGGTGACCGTCGAAGTTCCGGCCCCGGTGTCGGGCAAGCTGTCCTCGATCGATGCCGCGCCGGGGACCACCGTCAATGTCGGGGCATTGCTTGGCCTGATCGAAGAGGGCGCCGCCGGTAGCACGCCAGCGAAAGTGGGCGCAGACCCGAAGAAGGCCGAAGCGCCGCCCGCGCCCGCCAAGGCGGAGCAGGCTCTGTCGCCCGCCGTGCGCAAGATGGTGGATGAAAACAAGGTCGATACCGGGGCGGTCGCCGGAACCGGCAAGGATGGGCGCATCACCAAGGGCGATGTCATCGCTCATCTCGAAAAGCCGGCCGCCGCGCCAGTTGCCGAAGCGAAGCCCCTGGTCATTCCGCCGGCACCCGCCGCACGGGCGGCGGCGCCCACCGCCGATGGGGCGCTTGAGGAGCGGGTGAAAATGTCGCGGCTGCGCCTCACCATCGCGCGCCGCCTCAAGGACGCGCAGAACGTTGCCGCCATGCTCACCACTTTCAACGAAGTCGACATGACTTCGGCCATGGCTTTGCGTAATCAGTACAAGGAGGTTTTCGAAAAGAAGCATGGCGTGAAGCTCGGCTTCATGAGCTTCTTCGTCAAAGCCTGCATCGCGGCGCTGAAGGAGATACCGGCGGTCAATGCCGAGATCGACGGCGAGGATATCGTCTACAAGAACTACTATCACATCGGCGTGGCGGTGGGCACGGAAAAGGGCTTGGTCGTTCCGGTGCTGCGCGATGCCGACAGGCTGTCTTTCGCCGGCGTCGAGAAGACCATTGCCGAGTTCGGCAAGAAGGCGCGTGATGGACAATTGCAGATCGCCGACATGCAGGGCGGCACCTTCACCATCTCGAATGGCGGCGTCTATGGCTCGCTGATGTCGACGCCGATCCTCAACGCGCCGCAGTCGGGCATTCTCGGCATGCACAAGATTCAGGAGCGGCCGGTGGCGGTGAACGGCCAGGTGGTCATCCGCCCGATGATGTATCTGGCGCTGTCCTACGATCACCGCATCGTCGATGGCAAGGAGGCGGTGACGTTTCTGGTGCGGGTGAAGGAAAACCTGGAAGACCCGCAGCGGGCGCTGCTGGATTTGTGAGGTGCCCACGGTTGCTAGGCTCGAAGGCGTTAGAATTGATTTCTATTTCAATGAGCACCCGCCGCCAAACTTCCATGCCTATTTCGGTGAGTTTCGCGCGTCAATTGCGATAGACGAAGACGTGATTCTCAAGGGCTTCATTCCGCCCGCGAAATTTGCCATGATCCGGCACTGGAAGAACGCGCGCAAGGACGCCCTGAAGCGGGCGTTTGACGATTGCGTGAACCATATCGATCCGGGAGTCGTCGAATGAACGAAATTCTCAGAATTATCTCGGCCGAGCCTGTCATCCATGGCGTCCTCAAAATGAAATGGAGCGACGGCTTTGAAGGCATCGTCGATCTCAGGAATTTCATGGCGATCGGAAAGGTCTATACACCATTGCGCGACCCGCAGTTTTTCCAAACTGTGAAGGTCACGGAGTTCGGACATTCAATCGAATGGATCGACGATAACGGGCGGCAGATCGATTTTGGTGCCGATTCAATGCAGGCGCTGTCGCGGGCGCAAGCTGATTTGTTGTTGAAATCCACCAGGGCAGCGTGAACGGCATTTGGAAACGCAGCAGCATATGACCTCTAACGTCGCCATCGTGACCGGCGGAAGCCGGGGGATCGGGCGGGCCTGTTCGTTGCAACTGGCGAAGGCGGGCTACACCGTAGTAGTGAACTATGCCTCCAACGCAGAAGCGGCGGACTGGGTGGTGCGGGAGATCGAGGCGGCGGGCGGCAAGGCCGTTGCGGTCAGGGCCGACGTGGCCCATGAGAGCGACATCCTCGCACTGTTCGCCGAGGCCGATCGATTGGGCACTCTCAAGGTGCTGATTAACAATGCGGGTGTGGCGAGCCGCATCAGCCGCTTCGAGGCGATGCCGGTGGAACGACTGACCCGGGTGATCGGCATCAACCTCATGGGTTCCGTACTGTGCGCCCGCGAAGCGGTGAAGCGCATGTCCACCACGTCCGGCGGGACGGGCGGCGCCATCGTCAACCTGTCCTCGGCGGCGGCGGTGCACGGCGCTCCCGGTCATGCCATCGACTATGCCATGACCAAGGGCGCCATCGACGTTTTCACCATCGGGCTTGGCCGCGAAGTGGCG
>JANPCA010000135.1:0-4005 GCA_031430715.1 Hyphomicrobiales bacterium
GATCGGACTGATCATCCTGAGCAACATGAAGCCCAGCGGCAGCAACAAGTGGCAGGGCACGATCTACAATCCGGATGACGGCTATACCTACAGGGCCAAGATGAAGCTGCAGAGCGCCTCGACCATGAAGGTCGAGGGCTGCGTCGCCGTCTTCTGCAGGTCGATGAAATTCGTCAAGATCAAGTGATGCGGTTCCTCGCGCGTTGCATAGCGGCCTGCCTCGGTGCGCATTTCCTGCTGGCGGGACCGGTGCTGGCCCAAGCGCTCCAGGACCTGCCCTTCGACAAGCAGTTGAAGCTCGCCAAGGTGGGCGATGTCGATGCCCAATATGCCGTGGGGCTGGCCTATGAGGTGGGGCGGGGCGCCAACCTCAACGAGGCGGAAGCGGCGAAATGGTTCCGCCAGTCGGCGCTGCAGGGCAATGTCGAGGCCCAGTATAAACTGGCCCGCCTGGTGGCCAAGGGGGCCAAGGGCCTGAAGCCAGACCCGGCCACCGCCTTCAAGCTCTATCAGGATGCGGCCGGCAAGGGCCATGTGGCGGCCATGAATGCCCTGGGCCAGGCCTATCAGGCGGGGAGGGGTACCCAGGCCGATGCGCTCAAGGCCTCGGAATGGTACCAGAAGGCGGCGGACCAGAAACTGGCCGACGCGGAGAACAATCTCGGCATGCTCTATCTGGAAGGCAAGGGCGTCAGCCGCGACCTCAGCGCCGCCTTCCAGCTGTTCGAGCGTGCCGCCGCCCAGAACGACCCGTGGGGCCTCAACAATCTCGGCGGCCTCTATGAAATGGGCTGGGGCACCGTGGCCGACCGGGCCAAGGCGCTGGGGCTTTACAAGCAGGCCCTGGCGGCGGGAAATACCGGCGCCCAGCAGAACATCGACCGGCTGACCGGGGTGAAGGCGCCTGCCGCGGAAGCGCAGTAGATTTCGTTAACCATACTTCCCAACCGCATATTTACGATCCCGGCGCAAATACTTGCCCTGTGGGTTTTGCAACACGTTTCCCGTCACTTCAGTCTGACGCGAATCATTTCTTCAAGAGCCCGTCATGCCAGCGAAGGCTGGTATCCCGCTTCGGCAGCGAAGCTGGACCCCAGCTTTCGCTGGGGTGACGGAAATTGGAGCGGTTCAGGGGAAACTGGAACGGCAAGGCCCGCATGCGTCGAGGGGAGTTGCCTATGCGTCTGGTTTCCTGGGTTCCTTTGGTGCTGGTCGCGGCCGGCCTCGTGCTGTCGGGCTGTTCGTCGGACAAGCGCGCCGCACTCGATCCCTTCGCGGGGAAGGGGAGTCCCTATTATTCCAAGAAAGGGCCGGTTCCCTGGGGCGGTGGACGCCAGCATGTGGGCAAGCCCTATCAGGTGGCGGGCCGCTGGTTCAAGCCGAAGGTGCAGCCCAACTATGATAAGGAGGGTGTTGCCTCGTGGTATGGCGAGGCCTTCCACCGGCGCAAGACCTCCAATGGCGAATGGTTCGACATGACCAGGCTGACGGCGGCCCATGCCACGCTGCCGCTGCCGAGCTATGTGAAGGTCACCAATCTGGCAACCGGCCGCGAAGTGGTGGTGCGGGTCAACGACCGTGGGCCCTTCGTCAATACCCGCGTCATCGACCTGTCGAAGCGCAGCGCCGAGGTTCTGGGCTTCAAGAACAATGGCAAGGCCAATGTGCGCGTGCAATATATCGGGCCCGCCCCCTTGAACGACAACGGCACCCATCTGGTGGCGATGAACAAGGAGATGGACCGCGGCACCCCGCTGCGCCGAATGATCGCTTCGGCCAGCCGCAACAAGGGCCGTTCCGCCGTTCCCGATGTTCAGGTTGCCGAGGCCCGGCCGAAGAAGGTGCCGCCGAGGATTGACACGGTCACCTATGACGCACCGAAGCCGCGGACGGCATCAACCGAGCATTCGGGCGTCGAGACCTCCTTCTTCGTGCAAGTGGGCTCCTTCGCCGATCCCGATAACGCCGCCAAAGCGCGCGATCTCTTCGCCTCCGTCTGGCCGGTCCAGTTCATAGAACTCTCAGGCTCGAACGGTGTCATCTACCGGGTGAGGCTCGGGCCGATCGCCGATACGGCGGACGCCCAGACCGCCCTCGAAAGCGCCTTCGCGGCGGGCTATTCCGACGCCCATGTGATCATGGCGAAAGCCATGCAGGCGTCGCTGGAGTAGGTGGGGATGGCAAGCGGTGATTTTAGAGGTTAGGCCTTCTAGAGTTGCAACCCAACCCATGCCGCCGTCACCCCAGCGAAAGCTGGGGTCCCGCTTTTCCTGGCCGACGAAAGGAAGCGGGATGCCAGCTTTTGCTGGCATGACGGAATAAGGGAAAGGGGAGTCGGCCCAAAGCACGCCTTGATGTATCGGGACACCCCATGCGCCGCCTCTCCGGCTTCCTCACTCTTCTCGGCAGCCTGCTGCTGCTCATGGCGCTCCCCGCAGCCGCCCAGGATGTATTCGAAAGCAAGGCTCCCCAGGCCATATTGATCGACGCGCGCACCGGACGGGTGATGTACGAGAAGGACGCCAATACGGCGATCCCGCCGGCCAGCATGAGCAAGCTGATGACCATGATCATGGTCTTCGAGGGGCTGAAATCGGGGAAGGTCAAGCTCGGCCAGGAATTCGTCATCGGCGAAGAGGCCTGGCGGCGTGGCGGGGCGGCGTCGGGCGGCTCCACCATGTATGCCGAACTCAATTCGCGCATCAAGCTCTCCGACCTGATTGAAGGCGTCGTCGTGCAGTCGGCCAACGATGCCTGCATCGCCATTGCCATGGGGATGGCGGGAACCGAACAGAGTTTCGCCCAGAAGATGACGGCGCGGGCCAAGGAACTGGGCGCGGTCAACGCCACCTTCCGCAATGCCACGGGCCTGCCCGATCCCGAACACCGCATGAGCGTGCGCGATCTGTCGGTACTGGCGCGCTACATCATCACCAGTTTCCCGGAATACTATAAGTACTACAGCATTCCCGAATTCACCTGGAACAAGATCACCCAGCAGAACCGCAACCCGCTGCTCAAGGACTATCCCGGTGCCGATGGCATGAAGACCGGCTACACCAAGGAGGCGGGCTATGGCCTGGTCGGTTCCGCATTACGCGACGGGCGCCGACTCGTCATGGTGATCGGCGGCCTGAAGAGCATCAACGAACGGCGCCAGGAGGCGCAGAAGCTCCTTGACTGGGGCTTCGGTCAGTTCCACGCCGTCGATGTCTATAACAAGGGCGACCGGGTGGGGAAGGCGCGGGTCTGGGGCGGAACGGAGCGTTCGGTCGATCTGGTGCTGTCGGGCGATGTGCGCGTGGCGCTGTCGCAGCAGGAGCAGGACATCGCCGAATTGAGGCTCGCCTATACCGGGCCGCTGATGGCGCCGGTGAAGGCGGGGGAGACGGTCGGCAGCGTGCGCTTCCTCGTCGATGGCATGACGGTGGCCGAGGTTCCGGTCGAAACGGCGGCGAGCGTCGAGGCCGATCCCTCCATGTGGTCGAGGGCCGTCGACAGTCTTTTCATCATGGCCTTCGGCAGCTGAAATGGCCGGGATATTCGTGAGTTTCGAGGGCGGCGAGGGCTCCGGCAAGTCGACGCAGATCAGGAGGCTCGGCGAAAAACTTCTGGCGATGGGCCGCGACGTGGTCGTCACCCGCGAACCGGGCGGCACGCCGGAAGCGGAAGCGGTACGCGCTCTTCTGGTGTCGGGCGATGTGGCGCGCTGGACGCCCAAGGCCGAGGCGCTCCTCAACTACGCGGCGCGTGAGTCCCATCTGGTCGAAATCATACGTCCGGCGCTCACCCGCGGCGCCATCGTCCTCTGCGACCGTTTCATGGATTCGACCCGCGCCTACCAAGGCTATGCCGGTGGCTGCGACCTGTCCTTCATCGACGCGTTGGAACAGGCCGTGGCCGGTGCCACGCGGCCCGAACTCACGCTGATCTTCGACCTCGATCCCGCCACGGGTCTCGCCCGCGCCAAGGCGCGGGGCGATGTGAAGGCCGAGGACCGCTATG
>JANPCA010000136.1:0-4853 GCA_031430715.1 Hyphomicrobiales bacterium
AATTACTTCTTCTTCGCCGCCGGAGCCGCGGCCTTGGCAGGCGCCGCCGCCGCACCCTTCGCCGGCGCAGCGGCGGCAGCCGCCGCCGGAGCCTTCTGGTTCGAAGCCGGAACCTCGCCCGGCACAGCGGCCGGCGCTTCCTCTTCCTTGACCAGCGCCGAGATGGCGCACAGCGTCACGTCTTCCTTGCCCGACGCCGCAACGCCTTCCGGCAGCTTGACCTCCGACAGATGCACCGACTGACCGATCTGCAGGCCGGTCAAGTCGACCATGACCTCTTCCGGAATGAAATTGGCCGAGCAATAGAGCTTCACCGTGTGCGACACGATGTTGAGGGAGCCGCCGAGCTTGATGCCGGGGGAGGCGTCCTGGTTCTTGAAATGCACCGGGATTTCGACCTCGACGCGGGCGTCGGGCCCGAGGCGCAAGAAATCCACATGGATGATGAAGTCGCGCACCGGCTCGAACTGCACGTCCCGCGGGATGGCGCGGATGTGCTGGCCATCGACTTCGAGGTCGACCAGCGTCGCGGTGAAGCGGCCGGTCTGCACATGCTGCAGAACGTCGCCGTAAATGAGGGAAATCATCTTGGGTTCCTGCTTGTCGCCATAGACGACACCGGGAACGAGGCCTTCACGGCGGACTGCGCGAGAGGCCCCCTTGCCTGCCCGGGCGCGCGACGCGGCCTTGAGCTGCACGATCTTGGACATGGTATTCTCCTGATAGTGTTTAGCCCGGTCAGCCTTCCTCCAGGGGTGAACGACGCTCACCGGACGGGCGGCCCTATAGCGGAAGCGGTTCCAGCCGTCAAATCAGGTTCAAACAAAGCCGGGCCAGGCTCGCGCCCGGCCCGGCTCGGCGGCTATTTGTTGGACTCGTTCTCCATCATCTGCTTCAGTATCCGCTGATAGTTGGTCAGCATGGCTTCCTGCATCTTCAGCATGCTCATCTGATCGTTCATCATCTGATCGGTCATCTTCATGAACTGCATGCGCATTTCATCCATCTTGTTCATGTTCTCGGTGTTCTGGTCGGCAAACGACGCCGTCGACAGCATGGCGAGCGTTGCGGCGGCGATAAGGTACTTTTTCATCTGGATTTCCTCGGTTGGTTGACTGGGTTTCTGCCGGAAGCCGCTTCCTTTGCGTCTCCCGGTACGCACAACTTACGCCCTGCACCAACCCATGCGAATCAACACCGTTCACGTTGTATGAGAAATAATATTATTTAAAAACAGTTCCTTAACAGGAATTCCAGAAGCGCAAGTCTCCACGTTCACACTAAACCCTCTGGCCCAACACGTCCGCGTGACAGCTAAGTAGCAACAGTGAAACAGGTTGTGACCGGCAACCGTACTCCGGCGAGCGGAAATCCGCGCCGCGTGAGAGCGGCGCGGGGTCCGACGCTCAGTTGCTCCGTGAGGCGGTCACGCCCTAGATGGGGCTGAACAGAAAATCGGCGGCCGTCAGAGTGTGCAGACCGGTCAATACGATCCGCATATCCGAAGTCGTATCGAACGTCGCGTTCACCTCCATGATTGTGTTTCCGCCGGAGTGGGACCAGAACACGCTGTGGGGTCCAACGCCGGTGTTGAGCTCCGGGCCACTGTAACCGAAAACACCGGCAACATCGCTAAGATCGAACTTGTCGGCACCCTCGGTGAAGTCCGCGATGACGTCCGCCGTAGCTATGGCGTTGCCGCTCTCGCTGATCGCATTGAAGTCGAAGATGTCGGCGCCAGAACCGCCCGACAGGAGATCCCGGCCCAATCCGCCGATCACCATGTCAGCATCGGCGCCGCCGAAAAGAGCATCATTTCCGCCGCCACCGTCGAGAATGTCAGCGCCAGCATCACCGTAGAGGGCATCTTTGCCGCCACCGCCGAAAAGCAAGTCATTGCCGCTGCCGCCAAGCAGCAGATCGGCTTTGTTGCCGCCGCGCAAGACATCGGCACCGCCCGCGCCATTCATGATCCAATTGTCATTGGGGTTGCCCAAGAGGTTGGCGTCGAAATTGCCGTCCGCAATTCCTCCGTTCTTGAATCTGATCATCACTGTCTCCTTTGCTGTGATCAAGAACGCCGCCTCGTCTATCCCGCCTATAACAACCTGCTCGCTAGTAACTGATATTTGGATGACAGCCCGCGATGACAAGATGCCGATGCCGCCGTTGCCTGTCGCGGCATTTCGACACGCAGCCGGCACCGGCCCCCGTTAATTCTTCAACCGATACCCCGTCTTGAACATCCAGCCGACGATGCCGAGGCAGAGGGCCAGGAAAAACAGCGTCATTCCGAGGCTCACGCCGACACTGACATCGGCCACTTCATTGAAGCTCCAGCGGAAACCGCTCACCAGATAGACCACGGGATTGAACATCGATACCACCTGCCAGACGGGCGGCAGCACGCTCAACGAATAGAAACTACCCCCTAAGAAAGTCAGCGGCGTGATGACCAGCAGCGGAATGATCTGCAATTGCTCGAAACCGTCCGCCCACAGACCAATGATGAAGCCGAACAGGCTGAAGGTGATTGCGGTGAGCAGCAGGAAGGTGACCATCCAGAACGGATGCGCGATATGCAGCGGCACGAACAGCACCGAGGTGGCCAGGATGACCAGGGCGATGATGATCGACTTCGCCGCCGCGGCGCCGACGAAGCCGAACACCATTTCCATCGCCGACACGGGTGCCGAGAGATATTCGAAGATGGTGCCGGTGAAGCGCGGGAAATAGATGCCGAACGAGGCATTGGAAATCGCCTGGGTGAGGACCGACAGCATGATCAGCCCCGGCACGATGAAGGCGCCGTAGCTCACCCCCTCGATCTCGCTGATGCGCGAACCGATGGCCGCCCCGAACACCACGAAATAGAGGATCGTCGAGATCACCGGCGAGACCAAGCTCTGCCCCAGGGTGCGGAAGAAACGCGCCATCTCATAGTTGAAGATGGCCGATACGGCGCGCCAGTTCATTGCTTCACCAGTCCTATGAAAATATCCTCGAGCGAGCTCTGCTCCGTGTGAAGATCGCTGATTGTGACTCCGGCCGCGGCAAGCTCCGCCAGCAGCCTCGGGATGACGCCATCGACGGCATGGGCATCGTAGCGGTAGACGAGCTCGCGGCCCGAAAGCGCGAGGCTCAATCCACGTTGCGCCAGTGCGGGCGGCAGGGCGGCCATCGTTGCCGCTAGCTGGAGGGTCAACTTCTTCTGGCCCAGTTGCTGCAGCAGTTTGCTTTTCTCCTCGACGAGAATGAGCTCGCCCTTGTTGATGACGCCCACCCGGTCGGCCATCTCCTCGGCCTCTTCAATGTAGTGGGTAGTGAGGATGACGGTGACGCCGGTGGCCCGGAGATCGCGCACGATCTGCCACATCTCTTTTCGCAGTTCGACATCGACGCCCGCCGTCGGTTCGTCGAGGAACAGGATCTGCGGCTCATGGGCCAGCGCCTTGGCGATCAGCACCCTGCGCTTCATGCCGCCCGACAGCGTCATGATGCGCGCGTCTTTCTTGTCCCACAGAGTGAGCTTGCGCAGCGTCTCTTCGAGATAGGCATTGTCGGCCGGCTTGCCGAACAGCGTGCGGCTGAAACGCACCGTATCCCAGGCGGTTTCGAAAATGCTCAAGTGCAATTCCTGAGGAACAAGTCCGATCAGCGCCCGCGCCGCGCGGAAATCAGCGACCGTGTCATGGCCATCGACCGTGATGCTCCCCGAAGATTTCGTGACGATGCCACAGATGATGCTAATCAGCGTCGTCTTACCCGCCCCATTGGGGCCAAGCAGCGCCAGGATTTCGCCGCGCCGGATGTCGAGACTGACATCCTTCAGCGCCACGAGGCCACTCTTGTAGGTTTTCGACAGGTTCTTGACGGAGACGATGGTGGTCATGATGGCGCTCTATAATGGAAGTCACGGCAAAGGAGAATGCCATTGCCGTGACGCGTTGCTTGGCACCTAAGCAGCAGCCGCGAAAACCCGCAACCGGTGACCGTCGGGATCGAGCGCCACGAAGGTGCGCCCGAAATCCATATCGGTTGGCGGCTGGGCAATTGCAAGTCCCCGTCCCTTCCAGTCCGCATGGGTGGCATCAACCTCGGCGGGCGCCTCGACAGCGAAGGCCACTTCACCGGCCCCGGGGCCTGCACCGGTGGGTGGAGTGACGGCCGCCATCGACCACAGGCCCAGCATCGCATGTTCGCGTAGCGGCAGCATGGCGAAGGTCTCGGCCTGATCCACGATGGGATGGCCAAGAAGCCCCGAATAGAACTGGGCGCTCTCAGCCGGTGACCTGACATAGAGGATGACAAAATTGAAGTTCGGCATGGAAGGTCTCCTGGAACAGTGGGAGGCTTATGCCGCCCGGCCACCGCTCTAGCAGCGATGATTGTCAGGAGATGTCAGCAGCAGCCTGCCGCTACTCAAACAAACTCGACACGCTCTCCTCGCGGCTTGTCCGCCCGATGGCCTCGCCCAGCAGCGTGGCGATCGGCATTGTGCGGATGTTGCGGGCGATTTTCACGACCTCAGTTTAACGCAATTCCTTACCACACTTGATTATCATTCAACCGATAGTATGCTGCCCTCAGGGAACAACAAGTGACTTCCAATGACAAGTCCTCGATATCAGATATTTGTCAGCTCAACGTTTCGCGATCTGAAAGATGAAAGACAAGCAGCATTAGATGCAATATTGGAGCTTGGGCATTTCCTTAGGCCGTGTGGACGAATTGGATCAAGTTGAATCCTGCGGCGAGCGCTACGAATGAGCCGAAGTTCGTTGCGGTCTTCTCGCAGCGGAGGGCGATACGCTTGAAGCGTTTGAGCTTGCCGACGGCGATTTCGATGCGCG
>JANPCA010000137.1:0-1903 GCA_031430715.1 Hyphomicrobiales bacterium
GGCCAGCGATACGGTCACCGCGCCCGCCGAAGCGGCGTAGGAAAGGGTGTCGTCGCCCAGGCCGCCGTCCAGGATGTCAAGTCCCGTGCCGCCTTGCAGCGTATCGCTGTCGGAGCCGCCATTGAGATCATCGGAGCCCGCGCCGCCGAGCAACGTGTCGCTGCCGGTGCCGCCCAGAAGCGTGTCGGCGCCGATGCCGCCGGTGACCGTGTCGTTGCCGGCTCCACCGCTGACGGTTGTATCCAGCGAGGCGCCAACCAGGACGTCGTTGCCCGCGCTGCCGTTGATGGTGAGTGAATCCTTGCTCACGGACCAATCGGTGAAGGTCCAGGCCGCGGCCGAGAAATTCACGGCATTCTTGATGATGATGGTCTGGAAGCCGACGGCACCAGTGACGGCGAGCGTGGTCGCCACGAGGCCGGCGCCGAATTGCCCGGCATCGAAAGTCGCCAGGCTTTCGCCGCTGTTGTTGTTGAAGGCCAGGGCTTCATAGCCATGCAGACCCGAGGTGGCGCTGGTCCCCAGAGCACTCAGGTTGACGGTAACACCGGTGGCACCGCCAATGAGGATGGTATCGGTTCCGCCCTTGCCGTCAAAGAAGTCGGTCACCTGGAGCTGAAGCGTGTTGCTGATGGTCAGCGTATCGGCGCCGGTGGTTTGGACGATGTTATCGACGGCATTGGTGGCCGCGTCGACCTGCAGCACGGCCTGATAGGTGGCCATGGCCCGCGGCGTCAGTGGCGGCATGGCGAAGGCCGTACCGGGATGATAGCCGAGGTTCCAGGAGCCGCCCTGTGCCGCGGCGCCGACCTTTGCCGCCGACGCGGCGACCGGGCGCGCCAGGTGCTCCGCCAGGCTGTCGACGAAGGCCCGCCCGGCTGTGCCCTGGGCCACGCCGCAGCTCCACAGGTACAGCGAGCCGTTGGCGCCGATCGCCTCGCCGATGGCGCTCAGGTCGGAGGAAGACCGGGCGAGGCCATCGCCGGAAAGTTCGCCCGAGCCGAATGCCACGCGGCCCGGAGCGCCATGGGCAATGATGTGAACGGCCGATGCCTTATCCTGCCGCGCCGCAAGCGCTTCGCGGATCTGTGCCAAGGCGGGGCGGATGTTGGTCAACATGAAGGTTTCCGCGTCCGGCCTGACACCGGCGAGGAGATGGCCCGGATTGTCAACGGAGGTGTCGATGAAGACGATCTGCCTAGCCATTATTCAACGTGCTCCGTTTCCACCACCACGACAGGCACCATGGTGCCTCCGCCCCAATAGGCGCGCCGCCGGCCTGTGCCACAGGATCGAAGGACGCCTATTCTGCCCGCCTGATAAATCACGCCAGGCCGGTTTCCTCAACTCAAAGCTGAAAGTGTTCTCAACAGCAGATCGCCCCAATCGGGCGAATTTTATCGGTCTCGAATCTTGTCCGGAATATAATTCAAATGGTTGGTGTGCCCTAAATATTTCACTCATCCCGCGGGGCCGCCGCGGCCCGGCACACGGGTGACCTCACGAAATCACCCCGGAGACCAAGTCTCCGGGGTGATGGATCGGGGGGTCTCGATGCTACAGGACGAAGTCGGCAATCGAGAGATTGATGAGGCCGTCCAGGGCAATCTGGAAGTCGGCACCGCCACCATCGACGTCCGCCGAAATCAGCGTGCTGCCGGCAAGCTGAACGAAGCGCAACTCACCCGCGGCCCCCGAGAAGGCGGCATCGCCGATGAAGTTGAAGGCGTTGTCGATACCGCCCGTCACCGCATCGATCGCCGACAGGTCGATGAAGTCGGTCAGGTGCAGGAAGTCGGCGATGAAGTCACGGGTGGCGCCGGCCAGGCTTTC
Organism: Hyphomicrobiales bacterium; assembly: GCA_031430715.1. Lineage (GTDB taxonomy): Bacteria > Pseudomonadota > Alphaproteobacteria > Rhizobiales > Aestuariivirgaceae > Aestuariivirga. The sequence goes on from JANPCA010000137.1 coordinate 1,834, forward strand.
GCTCACCGCCGTATAGACGAAGACATCCTCCGCGCCACCACCGGCCAGGGTGTCGCGCCCGGTGCCGCCG
>JANPCA010000138.1:0-2458 GCA_031430715.1 Hyphomicrobiales bacterium
GCATAGGAGCATTGCACGCCTTGCGCCTTCACCGCCATGACGGCCGGCTGCCAGGCGTCGGCGAGGATCATTTCGCCGGAGGCCAGGAGGTTGACCAATTCGCCGAAGTCGCCCCAGAGCGCCCGGAACTGGCCTTCCTTCTTCTTGGAGATGAGAAACTTCGAAGCCTCATCGATGGCGGCCTTATCCGGATTGCCCGGGTTCGGCACGTTGAGGAGGCCCAAGACGTTCATGGCAAGGACGGCCTGACCGAAGGCAATCAGCGGGTCGACATTGAGGCCGGTCTTGCCCTTGAACTTCGGATCGAAGAGTGCCGTCCATGTCGAGGCTTCCTCCGCCGACACGAGATCGGGGCGGTAGCCGATCGAGTCGTAGTTATACACGGTCGGCACCATCCACAACTCGGTCTGGCCCTCGTCCTTCCAGATCTGGCCGACGATCTGGGCGCGCTTTTCCCACTTGTCGCTGGGTTTGGTGAAGGTGTCGCGGATATTGCCCCAGTTCTTGAGCGCGGCCGTCGGGATCGCCTGGATTTTTTCGGTGGCAATCACGGCGGGCAGGCGTTCGCCAATCGTCTCCCACACATCATAGGCCGAAGTGCCCGACAGGAGTTCGGTCTGGGTGTTGGGGAAAATATCGGCCTTGCCAGAGACCGCCTTGACGCCCGACTTTTCCTTGAACTCGTTCAGGATGCGCTCCTGCACCGTGACCGAGAGGCCGACGGTGCGCAGTTCCTGTTCGGCGAGGCCCGCCGCGAAGGCCTGCTGGGCGCCCCAGGGGGCGAAAGGCACGCCGGCCGCCACCGCCATGCCGCCCGCCGTTCCCTGCAGGAACCGGCGCCGGGAAAGATGATCGTAACGCATTATGCTCTCCTCGTTGTTATGTCGTCTTGTTTTGCTTTGGTCCCCGTCAGTACCGGCCGACGAGAAGGCCACCATCAACCACCACCACTTGCCCGGTCATGTAACGAGCGGCGTTGGATGCGAGAAAAAGAATGACGCCGGCGATGTCCTCCGGCTCGCCGATGCGGCCCATGGGAATGAATTCACCGGCCTTGTCCGCCTCGGGCCCAAGCGAATGCTCCTCCGACAAAAGTTGTGCGGTGCGGATGTAGCCGGGTGCCACGCCGTTGACGCGGATGCCGTCGCGCGCCAGTTCGACCGCGAGCCCACGCACCAGGCCGACGACGCCCGCCTTGGCGGAGGAATAATGCACGTGCTCGTCCCAGCCATAGGCAACACCCATGATGGAGGAGACGCAGACGATGGCCCCCTTCCTCGCCTTCTTCATGGCGGGGAGCGCCGGGCGCACCACGCGGAAGATGCCTTTGAGATCGATGTCGAAGGTATAATCCCATTTATCATCGGAGAGTTGCGCCAGCGGAACCTTGTGGGCGATACCAGCGTTCGCAATGATGGTGCCGATGGCGCCATGCTTCTTCTCGATTGCGGCAACGAGTGCATCCGCCTGTTCGGTCGAGCGCACGTCGAGCTTGTGGAATTCGGCGGTTCCGCCCGCGGCCATGATCTCGGCCGCCACGTCATTGCCTTCCTTCTCGAGAATGTCGGTGACGATCACATGATGGCCCGACTCTCCGAAAGCCTTGGCCGTGGCACGGCCGATGCCAATGGCAGCGCCTGTGATGAGAACGGTATCGGTCACAGCATCACGTCCCCCGAATTTGGCCCCAGCGTCTGGCCCACGAACAGCGCGGCATGGGGCGAACAGAGGAAGGCGACGGCGGCCGCCACTTCATCCGGTTCGCCGAAGCGTCCAAGCGGCAATTGGGCCGTCTTGGCATCGCGCCACTCCTCCGACAGCGCCATGACGAGCGGCGTATTGATCGGACCCGGCGCCACGGCGTTGACGCGTATGCCCTGGGCACTCACTTCACGGGCCAGGGCCTTGGTCATGCCGATGATGGCGGCCTTGGCACCCGAATAGTGGACCAGTTCCACGCCGCCGATCTGGCCAAGCTGCGAAGCGATGTTGACGATGACGCCGTGACCTGCCTTCAGCATGGCCGGCAGCACCGCCCTGATGCAGAGATAGGTGCCGCGCGTGTGAACCGCGAACATGCGATCGAATTCGGCGGGTTCCAGATCGACGAAGCGGGCCTGATGCACATGGCCGGCATTGTTGACGAGATGGGTGCAGCCGCCAAAGGCTGACGCGCAGGCCGCGGCCAGATTGGCCACGTCGGATTCCTTGGAAACGTCTCCCGCCACCGGCTTGGCATTGGTGCCGATCTCCCTGGCCACCGCTTCGGCGGCCTCCGGGCGGAAGTCATTCACAATGACATTGTAGCCGTCGCCCGCCAGACGAAGTGCGATGGCGCGGCCTATTCCCGATCCAGCACCGGTGACGATCGCGTTTTTCATACGATGTCCTCCTGCATGGCAATCTTCCTGGCGCGCCGGACGCTGAGCGTCATGAGGATGGCATATACAGAAAGGAG
>JANPCA010000139.1:0-9716 GCA_031430715.1 Hyphomicrobiales bacterium
CAGGAAATACAGCGACGCCCAGAGCATCCGGCGGGCCAGATCGCCCGTGGCGCCGAACAGGACAACGGCGTCGGCTTGTGGCGACTTCGATGTGGGCATGGCGCGCGAGTCCTTCGTGGCGGAGCGCCTGGAAACCACCCTGTGTCCCCGCCGAGGTCAAGGGCCACGAACCGCGCCGTCGGCTCAGAGCTTGAGGCTGCCCAGGAGGCCGCCGAGCCCGCCTTTTGGCAGAGCGCCATCGGGAGTCAGTTTGTCGATCAGTTGCGGCAACAACTTCGACACCTCAGCGGCCGCAACTTCCGGAGTCACGCCCATCTTGCCGGCGATTGCGGCGATCGGACCCGATCCCAAAGCACTACGAATCTGCTCGGCGGAGATTGGCAGATTGTCGCCCTTGGCGATCCATGAACTGGCGATTTCCCCGAAGCCATTCTTCTCGAACGCCGCGACAATCTGAACCCCGATCCCGCCAAGGGCCAACCGCGCCAGGTGCTGATGTCGCTCCGGGCCCGGAGCATCGTCATGGCCTCGGGCGCCATCGAACGCCCCATGGTCTTTTCCAACAACGACCGGCCCGGCGTCATGCTGGCCTCTGCACTGCGCACCTATGCCAACCGCTTCGCAGTGGCTCCGGCCAAGCGGGCCGTGATCGTTGCAAATAACGATACTGCATATGATTCGGCCATCGATCTCGCCCGGGCGGGCGTTGCCGTCACTGTCGCCGATCACCGTCCTGCCATTGCATCTGGCATCGCCGCAAGCGCCGCGGCGCTCGGCATCGCGGTTTTCCCCGGCACCGGCATCGCCGATGTCGAGGGTGGCAAGGAAGTTTCACGCGTGAAGTTATCGGGCACCCATCGGGCGTCGATCGATTGCGATGCGATTGGGCTGGCCGGCGGCTGGTCGCCCGTGGTGCATCTCACCTCCCACGGCGGCATCAAACCAAAATACGATGAAACCATCGCGGGCTTCGTACCCGGCGGATTCGCCTCTACGCATTCTGGTGCGGGCGCCATGATGGGCTGCTTCGGATTGGCGGCCACCATCGCCCAAGGCGCCAATGCCGGCGCCAGGGCGGCGAGCACGGCGGGCTTCGGCAAGACCAGGCCGGTGCTGGCGCCCGAACACGTGGCAGACCGCGCCTATGCGATCTTGCCCGTCTGGGCACCGCCTCAAGAAGGAAAAGGCAAGGCCTTCGTCGACTTCCAGAGCGACGTCACCGCTAAAGACGTGAAGATCGCCCAACAGGAAGGCTATCAATCTGTCGAGCATCTGAAACGCTACACGACCCTCGGCATGGGCACCGATCAGGGCAAGACCTCGAACATCAATGCGCTGGCGCTGATGGCCATGCATCGCGGCATCACTGTCCCCGAAGCTGGCACAACGACCTTCCGCCCGCCCTATTCGCCCGTGACTCTTGGCGCCATCGCCGGCCGCGGCATCGGCCGCCATTTCCGTGCCCTTCGCCGCTCGCCGCTGCATGACTGGCATGAACAAAACGGCGCCACCTTTATCGAGACCGGCCCCTGGCTGCGCGCCTGGTATTATGCCTGGGCGGGGTCAACGCCCGAAACAGCTTACATCAAGGAAATGGAAGTGGTGCGCCACAACGTCGGCCTCGCCGATGTCTCGACGCTCGGCAAGATCGACATCCAGGGACCCGATGCCGCCGAATTCCTGAACCGTATCTATGTCAACGGCTTTGCCAAGTTGCCCATTGGCAAGGTGCGCTATGGCGTCATGCTGAATGATGATGGCCTGGTGCTCGACGACGGCACCACGGCGCGGATTTCGGAATCCCAGTTCTATATGACCACGACCACGGCCCAGGCCGGCGAAGTCATGTCGTGGCTCGAATACTTGGCTCAATGCCACTGGACCGATCTCAACGTTCAGGTGGCGTCGCTGACCGACGAGTGGGCGGGCATGGCCCTCTCCGGCCCCAAGGCGCGCGAGGCCCTGGCCCTGGCATTCCCCGATACCGGCGTTTCGAACGAGGCGCTTCCCCACATGGGCTGCCGCGACATCGTCTTCGAAGGCGTCGCCATCCGCCTGCTGCGCATCTCCTTCTCGGGCGAACTGGCCTACGAGGTCCATGTTGCGGCCGATTACGCCATCGCGCTGTGGGAACATATTCTGCAACGCGCCGCACCGCTCGGCATCAAGCCCTATGGCCTCGAGGCGCTGGCCTCGCTCCGCATCGAGAAGGGCCATGTCGCGGGCCTCGAACTCGATCACCGCAACACGCTCGACGATCTGGGCCTGGGCGGGATGGCCGGCAAAGAGAAGGAATACATCGGAAAGGCGCTACGCTTCCGCGAGGATTGCCAGTCGCCGGAGCGCTGGAGCCTGGTCGGCCTCGAACTGCTGGAACCGCACAAGAAGTTGCGCGGCGGATCGATCCTCTTTGCGGCGGGTGACGAAATCAAGGGCCATGGCCGTGGCTATATCACATCGGTCACATGGTCCACGGAGCTCCAGAAATTCATTGCGCTGGGTCTCTATCAGGGCGGCCTCAAGCACGAGGGTGAGGAAATCGTCTGCGCCTTTCCGCTGAAGAACGAGCAGGTGAAGGCGAAGATCGTGTCGCCGCACTTCATCGACCGCGAAGGAACCCGCCTCCATGCTTGAGCGCGTATCGGCACTGGCCACGGCGAAACCGTTCAAGAGCGCCGTGCTAGAATTGGGCGAGGTGCGCGGCATCACGCTCACGCAAGCCGCGGGGCTCGATGCCGAATTCGAAGCAAAACTGGCCGCCGTCGCGGGCGGACTCCCCGCCAAGGCCGGCCAGTCCGCCGAAATTAATGGCCGCACCCTCATGCGCACCGGTCCGGCGCAATTCTGGATCATCGCTCCGCAGGCGGACGATCTTGGCGGCATGCTTGGCTACCTCGGCGCCGTGACGCCGCTGTCCCACAGCCGCACCCGCATCTACCTCGAAGGCGCGGCCGCGCGCCACGTCCTCGCCAAGGGCATCCCGCTCGATTTCCACGAGAGCGCCTTCACGCCCGGCATGTTCGCCATGACCGGCCTGCATCACACGCCGGTGCTGGTTCACTGCCTGAGCGCACAACGCTTCGAGATCTACGTCCCGCGCACCTTCGCGCTTGATATCTGGGAGTGGCTGACCGACGCGGCGCTGGAATATGCCTCCTAGCCGCCCTTCGCAACCGCTGCCACCCGGCCACCGGTCAGCGCGCAAAGATCGGTCCACGTCAATTGAAACACCGCGTTGGGCGTTCCCGCCGCCGCCCATAGCGTGCCGAGCGCCGCCAAATCCTGATCGATGAATACGATTGGCGGTCGGTCATGCCCCACGGGCGGAACGCCGCCGATGGCGAAACCCGTCTGTGCACGGACGAAATCGGCATCCGCGCGGCCGATCTTCTCCCCCACAAGTGCTGCGATCTTCGTCTCATCGACACGGTTGCTGCCCGAGGTGATGACCAGCACGGCACGGCCGCTGCTCTCGGCCCTGAAGATGATCGACTTGGCGATCTGAGCAATGGTGCAGCCGATGGCGGCTGCCGCATCGGCGGCGGTCTTGGTGCTCGCATCGAATTCCAGCACCGTGAAAAGCGGACCAAGCGCGGCCTGAACGCGCAATGCGCTCGGATGTGTCGACGGCCGCATGTTGAAGGTCAGCCGCGCATGCGCTTGCCTTCGGGATCGAAAGGCGGTTCGGTGATGACGGTGGCCTTGCGCTTTTCGCCGATGATCTCGATCTCGAAGGCCCCTTCGCCCGTCTCGCCCGCCAATTCCTTCGGCACATAACCCTGGGCCATCGACTTGTTCACGTAATGCGCGAAGCCGCCCGACGTCGCCCAGCCCACGACCTTAGCCCCGTGCCAGATCGGCTCGTCGCCCAGCACGTCGCAATCCCCGGCATCGACGATCATCGACACGCGGCGGAGCTTGCCGCCTGAGCGCTTCTCCTCCGTGGCGGCCTCACGTCCGATGAAGTCATTCTTGGTGAGATCGATGAAGCGGTCCATGCCCGCTTCGAAACCGCCATAGATGGGCCTGAGCTCGCGGTACCAGGTGGGGAAGTTCTTCTCCAGCCGCATGGACAAGAGCGCCCGCATGCCGAAATTGACAATACCAAGGGCATGGCCGGCCTTCATGATTTTCTGATAGAGCCGCCGCTGGTACTCGGGCGCCACCCAGATTTCATAGCCAAGGTCGCCCGTATAAGTAACGCGGTTGATGAGGGCGGGCGCATGCGCGATATCCATGGCGCGGTGATCCATGAATCTGAAGGCGGCGTTGGACACGTCCTCGCCGGTCAGCGCCTGTAGCACCTCGCGCGACTTTGGCCCGGCGATCGACAACCCGACAAGCCCCATGTCGAGGCGCTCGATCTTCACCGATCCATCCGTAGGCTGATGCGTCTCGAACCAGCGCATGTGATATTTCTGCGCTTGGCTCGAGCCCCACATGTAGAAGCACTCGTCCTTGGCCTTGGCGATGGTGAAATCGCCGATGAGTTTGCCTTGCGGGTTGAGCATCGGGGTCAGGACGAGGCGGCCCGTCTTCGGCATCCTGTTGGTCATCATCCGGGACAGGAAGCCTTCAGCGCCGGCACCCGTGAAACGGTATTTGGCAAAATTGGCGATCTCGGTGACGCCCACGCCATTGCGCGTGCCCTTTACCTCCGCCTTCACATGCGGAAAATCGTTGGAGCGGTGGAACGAAACGATGTCCTTGGGATCGGTACCCTTTGGCGCGAACCAAAGGGGCGTTTCCAGTCCCCAGGAATCGCCCATAACGGCCCCTTGCGCGATCATCGTGTCATAGAGAGCGGTGGTCTGTTGCGGGCGGGCGGCAGGCAGTTCCTCGTTGGGGAAGCGGATCGAGAAGCGCCGCGCATAATTCTCGCGCACCTTGGCGTTGGTGTAACTGCGCGTTGCCCATTCGCCGAAACGCGCCACATCCATGGCCCACACATCGAAGCCCGGATCGCCGTTGACCATCCATTGCGACAGCGCGAGGCCGACGCCGCCGCCCTGGCTGAAGCCCGCCATGACGCCGCAGGCCACCCAGAAATTGCGCAATCCCTGAACTGGGCCAACCAGCGGATTGCCATCGGGCGTGAAAGTGAAGGGCCCGTTGATGACGCGCTTGATACCGGCCTTGGCGAGGAAGGGGAAATGTTTGTAGCCGAGCTCGAGATTGGGCGCGATGCGGTCGAGATCGGGCTGCAGCAGTTCGCGGCCGAAGTCCCACGGCGTCTTGCTCGGCTGCCACGGCACGCAAGCCTGCTCATAGGTGCCGAGCACCATGCCGGAGCGTTCCTGGCGCATGTAGATTTCCGATTTGAAGTCGATGATATGCGGCAGCTCGCGCCCGCGCTCCTTATTATAAGCAACGACGTCCGGCATTTCGTCGGTGACCAGATACATGTGCTCCATGGCCAGCACCGGCAACTCGATCCCCACCATGCGGCCCACTTCGCGCGCCCAAAGCCCGCCGCAGTTGACGATATGCTCGGCGTGGAGATTACCCTTGGCCGTGATGACGTCCCAGGTGCCATCGGCCCGCTGCTTCAGATCTTCGACACGGCAATCCTGATAGATCTCGGCGCCCCCGATACGCGCGGACTTGGCATAGGCATGGGTCGTGCCCTCGGGATCGAGATTGCCGTCGGCGGCATCGATCATGGCGCCGGCAAAATATTTCTCTTCCAGGAACGGATGCATCTTCTTGGCTTCGGCCACCGAGATGATCTCAGTTTCAAGCCCCAGATAGCGCGACCGGGCATGCGCCATCTTCAGCCATTCCATGCGGGCTGGCGTGTCGGCGAGGATGATGCCGCCCGAGCGGTGCAGCCCGCAAGCCTGCCCCGAAATCCGCTCAAGCTCATTGTAGAGTTCGATCGTGTAGCCCTGCAGCTTGGCCACATTGGGGTCGCCGTTCAGGGTATGAAAACCGCCCGCCGCATGCCAGGTGGAGCCGGAGGTGAGAATGTCGCGCTCGACGAGAACCACATCCTTCCAGCCCGCCTTGGTGAGATGATAGAGCACCGAACAGCCAACGACACCGCCGCCGATCACCACCACGCGCGCCTCGCTCTTCATGAGATATCCTTGATAACAGGGAGTTTCGAGCTCCTGTTTAGCGGCAGAGCCAGCCCCTCGCAATCATCCGCCACGGTGAAAAGAATTCATCTGGACAAATGGCCCCGCCCGGCGGGGGCGAGGCCATCCATGGCACGAAGCGGATACGGTTTTAGATCGCGTCCTTGGCTTCCTTGGCGGCGCGGAAGCTGAGCTTCTTCGACGCCTTGATCTTGATCTGTTCGCCGGTGGCGGGATTGCGGCCCATGCGGGCGGCGCGCTTCTTCACCTGGAAAATGCCGAGCCCGGTGATGCGCACCTTGTGGCCCTTCTTCAGATTCTTGACGGTGAGATCCACGAAGGCGTTGAGGAATTCGGTTGCAGCCTTCTTCGACATCTCGTGCTTCTCGGCCAGTTCGCTGGCGATTTTCGTCAGCCATGTTTTTCTCCTTCGCCGGTGCGGCTGGGGAGAACCGTTATCGCAGCTTTCGATTCGTGAAAACCCTTATTTTCCGGGCATTTTTCGCAAGCCCGCAAAGAAAAACCCTGATTTTGCTCGTTTACTTTTCGTTAACGGAACGGCACGCCGAATTATAATTTTATATCAATATGTTAGAGGATTTCCGAAATTTCGGGCGGAAGGCCAGGTGCGTGCCGCGCGATGTCGAGATGGTTCTTGAGCGGGATCGGCGGCAGGCCATGCTTGGCGGCGAAATGATCGAGATTGGCGCGGCGCTGCGCTTCGAGCGGCCCCCCGGACATGTTCTGGCCATGAACGCGAATCGACACCACGGGGTTTGCGATGTGATGCAGGCCATGCCCGGCGCGCGCCACCCGCAAGTACCAGTCCCAGTCCCAGTAATAGGGCAGCGCCTCGTCGAAGCGTCCCAGTTCCTTGTGCAGCGAACGGCGGTAGCTGACGGCGGAAATGAGGATGGTGTTGTCACGCGTGAGCGTTGCCGCATCGGCGGCGAATGCAAAGGCAAGAGCGGCGCGGCCATCCTCGAACACCATTGTACCATCGCCGTAACAGAACGCCGCTCCCGTCTCGAAGGCGGCCGACGCCCTGGCAAGATAGCTGCGGTCGGTCCACCAATCGTCGTCGTCGAGAAAGGCAATGGCATCGCCGACCGCCTGCGCCACGCCACGATTGCGCGCCGCCACCGGGCCCTGGCCCTGATTGTCAAGCACATGAATGCGCGGCGAAAGCGGGCGCACCGCATCGGCTGCACCCTCGCCGTCGTCCAGCACGATGATTTCGCGCACGGCATGGGTTTGGCCGAGCACGCTGGAGATCGCCTGTTTCAGAAAGCGCAGGCGGTTGCGGGTGGGGATGATGACGGAGAATTGGATCATGCGGGCGCTGCGCTCAAGTGTCATGCGTGGATTTATATTTGCCGTCCGGGCGTGATCATCTACGATAAACCGATGCGCGCGTCATTGCCCATGTATGACTGGCCGGAAGTCCGGCGATGGACCGACCGCTGGTGGAACACCATCGCGGCAAACCTCGGCAGCGCAATTGCGCTCAGCCGCGGACCGGACGGCGGGGTGATTTTGAAGCAACCCGATCTCTTGTTCAGCCAGACCTGCGGTTATCCCTTTACCCATGAATACGCCGGCAAGCTCACGCTTGTCGCCACGCCCCACTATGGCGCGGATGGCTGTTCCGGCCCTAACTATCGAAGCATCATCCTGGCGCGCGATGCGGCACCGCTCGAAGCCTTCCGGGGTTCCACGGCGGCGGTCAACAACCCCGATTCAATGTCGGGTATGCTGGCGCTGAAGCTGGTCTTCGGGCCGCTGGCACGAGGGGGCCGATTCTTCGGCCGTGCCATCGCAACCGGCGGCCACAGCAATTCCATGAAAGCGGTTCGTGATGGCCTGGCCGATGTCTGCGCCATCGATGCGGTCTGCGTGGGCCTCGCCCGCCGCCACCGTCCGGACGATCTGGATGGCCTGACGGAGATTGCCCGTTCGCCCCTGGTGCCGGGCCTGCCTTATGTCACCATTGCCGGCAATCCCGAAACCTTGCGCCGGGCGCTTAGCCATTGCTTCGCGGACGACAGCCTCAGCGATACCCGCGATCACCTGTTCTTGACCGGGTTCTCGGCATTGACGGTGCAAGACTATGACCGCATCACCGAACTAGAGATGGCCATGAAACGGGCCGGGGGACTGGAACTCATATGATCGAACTCTATACCTGGAGCACACCGAACGGCCGCAAGATTTCCATCGCGCTGGAGGAAATGGGCCTCGCCTACGAGGTCCATCCCGTGAACATCGGCAAGGACGAGCAATTCGCGCCCGCCTTCCTGGCGATTTCCCCCAACAATAAAATTCCCGCCATCGTCGACCGCGATAATGGCCAAAGCGTTTTCGAATCAGGTGCCATCCTGATCTATCTGGCCTTGAAGTCCGGCCAGTTCTATCCCGAGGCTAACCGCACCAACATCCTCGAATGGCTCATGTGGCAGATGTCGGCGGTTGGCCCCATGCTGGGCCGGGTGCATTATTTCCTGAAATACAATTCCGGCAAGGCGCCCTTCGCCGAAGCCTGGTTCAGCGAGGAGGCCAAGCGCATCTACAGCGTTCTGGACAATCTACTGGCCGCCCGCGAATTCATGTGCGGCGAATACTCGATTGCCGACATCGCCACCTTCCCGTGGATCGCCCGCCACGAGTGGCAGCGCATCGACCTCAATAACTTTGTCCATGTGAAGCGCTGGTATCTGGCCATCGCGGCCAGGCCTGCGGTGCAGAAAGGCTATAGGGTGCCGGACGCCAAGGCGGACATCCCCATGCCGGCCTAAGCCCGGCTGGGTACCGTTTCGTCGGCGCCAGGCCTGGCCTTCACGAATTCCTCACGCATCTCGCAATGGAGCGAAAGGGCGTGCAGCTTCGGGTATTTGTTGAGCGGAAAGGCCTCCGGCACCCGCATCTTGACGTGCCCGATCATGCAACCGATGGTGATGTCGGCCTGGCTCATGTGCGAATTGAAGAACCAAGGCGCGCTGCAATCGGCTTCGAGCTGTTGCAGCGCCGCCGCGATCTGCGACGTGAGACGCTTTTCGAAATCCTTGCTGACCGCCTTGTCCGTGTGGAACAGCCGCTCGAAAAACAGCGCGACGGCTTTCTCCGAAATACCGGTGGCCAGTACGATGGCCTGCATCACCTTGCGCCGCAGCGGCCCATGGGCGGGGGTGAGCGCCCTCGCCGGGCCTGCCATCTCATCGAGGCAATCGATGATGGCATTCGAATCGACCAGCGTCTCGCCGGTTTCGAGAATGAGAGCGGGGACGCGCACCAGCGGGTTGATCTTCTTCATGTCCGGCACATCGCGGAACACCGACAGCGCCTTGCGCGTGTAAGGCATATGATAGCAATGCAGCGTCACCGCAACACGGCGCACGAAGGGCGAGTCGAACTGGCCGACGAGGATCATGGAAGGGATTATTGCGCGTCTGACACTTTGATGTCGAGGGTCTTTCCGAGCACGGCGAAGGCCTTTTCAATCTTCGCGATATTCGTCGCATGGTTAAGGTCGAGCAGCCGGTCGATTTCCTGCCGGTGCAAATCCATCTTCCGCGCCAGATCGGCTTTCCGGACTCCCAGATTATCCATGCTCTGGTAGAGCCGGACTTTGAGTTCAAT
>JANPCA010000140.1:0-17106 GCA_031430715.1 Hyphomicrobiales bacterium
CGGTGCTGACCGATCCGCTCGGCGATGGCGGCCGCGCCATGCATTGGGGCGATATGTGGCACTACGCCACGTCGCGCATGGTGGTGGCGGCACGCGCCAATGGACTGCGGCCGGTCGATGGGCCGTTCGGCAATTTTTCCGATGCCGATGGCTTCAAGGCGCAGGCCTTGCGCGCCGCGGTGCTGGGCTGCGAAGGCAAATGGGCCATTCACCCCTCGCAGATCGGTCTCGCCAACGAGGTCATGAGCCCGTCGGAGGCCGATGTCTCCCGCGCTAAGCGCATCATTGCCGCAATGAAGGAAGCGGAGTCGCAGGGCAAGGGCGCGGTGTCGCTGGACGGGCGCCTCATCGACTATGCCTCGATCCGGCAGGCGGAAGTGATGGTGGCGAAGGCCTGGATGATCGCTGGTGCATGATTTCCCCGTTGTTTCAATCTACCTTGCGCTCTTCTGTAACATTCCGGCAAAGCTTGGTTTGCGGCTATAAGGTTGAGGACTGATTGGGTTTTCCGCAATGACGCAGGATCGCAGGCGGGACATCGAGTGGCCGACCATCGGCCTCATCGCGGCTGTCTATGCCATGCTGATGGGGCTCGTGTGGTTGCACGCCAGCCTGCCGTGGTGGGTGATCCTGCCTATCGGGGCCTATGGCGCGGCGCTGCATACTTCACTCCAGCATGAGGTTCTGCATGGCCATCCGACCGGCAACCGATTGTTGAACGAAGCGCTGGTGTTCCCTTCGCCAGCCCTGTGGCTTCCCTACCTGCGCTACAAGCAGACCCACCTGACCCACCACAATGATGTAAACCTCACCGACCCGCGGCTCGATCCCGAATCCTACTACCTGCTGCCCGAAGCCTGGGCGGCGATGCCGGGCCTCCGGCGCTTCCTGTTCGCGGTCAATCAGACGCTGGCGGGGCGCATGCTGATTGGTCCCGCCGTCAGCATCTTCCGATTCTGGCCGGCAGAGGTCCGCGACATTCTCAACGGCAATCGCCAGACGGCGAAGGCCTGGGCCTGGTTTGCCGCATCCTGCGGTCTGACCTTGTGGTATGTGCTGTGGGTGTGCGGCATGCCGTTCTGGCAATACTATCTCCTCATCGCCTACCCGGCCGTGTCCCTGGCACTGGTGCGCTCCTATTGCGAGCATCAGGCCGCGGCGGCGGTCGATCATCGCACCATCATCGTCGAGGCCTCGCCCTTCTGGTCGCTGCTGTTCCTATTCAACAACCTGCATGTGGCGCATCACAGCCGCCCGGCACTGGCCTGGTACAAGCTCCCGGCCTATTACCGCGCCGAGCGCGGCCGTCTAATCGCCCAGAACGACGGCTACGTGATGCAGGGTTATGGCGAGATTTTCCGGCGCTATTTCCTCAAGCCCAAGGAGCCCATTGCCTATCCGGACATGGGCTGGCTGAGGAACTTATAGGGTCCGCGCATGCGGGTAGCGGGCGGCGGCACGGCGGAGTAAGACGTCTCCGATATTGTCAATCGGGGGTCGTTTCTTGTCCAATCGCATCGAAGTCGCCGGCTTGCGCGTGGCCGGAGAATTGTTCGCTTTTGTTGCCGACGAGGCACTGGCCGGGACGGGTATCGGGGAACTCGATTTCTGGCACCGGTTTGCAGATATCATTCACGATCTGACGCCGAAGAACCGGGCCCTTCTGGCCAGGCGCGATGCACTGCAGGCGGCGCTGGACGATTGGTACCGGGCCAATGGCGCGCCAACCGATATGGGCGCCTACAGGCAGTTCCTGAAAAACATCGGCTATCTGCTGGAGGAAGGCCCGGACTTCACTGTCACCACCGCCGGTATCGACCCGGAAATCGGAATGGTGGCCGGACCGCAATTGGTCGTTCCAGTGATGAATGCGCGCTATGCGCTCAATGCCGCAAATGCACGCTGGGGTTCCCTCTATGATGCGCTCTATGGCACCGATGCCATCCCCGAGAGCGGCGGCGCGGAGCGCGGTGCCTCTTACAATCCCGAGCGCGGCGGCCAAGCGATTGCCTGGGCCAGGGCGTTTCTCGATAGGGCCGTTCCCCTGGCATCGGGCAGTTGGGCCGGCATCACCGGCGCTGCGGTGAGCGGCGGTGCATTGCTGACCAGCGGCGGCGGCCTCAAGAACCCGGCGCAATTCCGCGGCTGGCGCGGGCTTCCGCACGCCCCATCGGCCATCGTGCTCATCAACAACGGGCTCCATATCGAGATCGCCTTCGACCGCACGCATTTCATCGGCAAGGACGATACGGCTGGCATTTCCGATGTCTTTATCGAATCGGCCCTCACCGTTATCATGGACTGCGAGGATTCGGTCGCCGCCGTCGACGCGGCCGACAAGGTGACGGTCTACCGCAATTGGCTGGGATTGATGAAGGGCGATCTCAGCGAGAGCATTACCAAGGGTTCGAAGTCTTTCGTCCGTACACTGAACAGTGACCGGACCTATGACGGCGCGGATGGCATGCCTTTGACGCTGTACGGACGCGCCTTGATGCTGGTGCGTAATGTGGGCCACCTGATGAGCAATCCGGCCATTCTCGACCGCGAGGACCAAGAGGTGCCGGAGGGCATCATGGATGCGATGCTGACCAGCCTCATGGCGCTCCATGATGTGGGCTCACAAGGTTGGCGGGCCAATTCGCGCGCCGGCTCCGTCTATATCGTCAAGCCCAAGATGCATGGGCCCGACGAAGTGGCGTTCGCCGCCGAACTTTTCGGACGGGTGGAGGCGGCGCTCGGCATGGCGCCCAACACGCTCAAGATCGGCATCATGGACGAGGAGCGCCGCACCACCGTCAACCTCAAGTCCTGCATCCGCGCCGCCCAAGCCCGCATCGCCTTCATCAACACCGGCTTCCTCGACCGCACCGGCGATGAAATTCACACCTCGATGGAAGCGGGTCCAATGATCCGTAAAGGGGACATGAAGCAGGCGGCGTGGATCCAGGCCTATGAGGACTGGAATGTCGACATCGGACTGGCCTGCGGGCTGCCCGGCCACGCGCAGATCGGCAAGGGCATGTGGGCCATGCCGGACTTGATGGCGGCCATGCTGGAGCAGAAAATCGCCCATCCGATGGCTGGCGCCAACACCGCCTGGGTGCCCTCGCCGACGGCGGCAACGCTTCATGCCACGCATTATCACAAGGTGAATGTTGCGCAGGTGCAGGAGACGCTGCGTTCAAGGCCGCGCGCCAGGCTCGACGATATCCTGTCGGTTCCGGTGGCGGTCAGGCCCAACTGGTCGGCGGACGATATTCAAAAGGAACTCGACAACAATGCGCAGGGCATCCTTGGTTATGTGGTGCGCTGGATCGACTTTGGTGTCGGCTGTTCGAAGGTGCCGGACATCGACAATATCGGGCTGATGGAAGACCGCGCCACGTTACGCATCTCATCGCAGCACATCGCCAACTGGCTGCGCCATGGCGTCTGTTCCGAGCCACTGGTGATGGCCACCATGAAGCGCATGGCGGTGATCGTCGACGGCCAAAACGCCGATGATCCCCTGTACCGCCCGATGGCTGCGGACTTCGACAACTCAATCGCCTTCCGCGCCGCCTGCGACCTCGTTTTCAAGGGCCGCGAACAGCCCAATGGTTATACCGAGCCCCTGCTCCATGGCCACCGCTTAAGCGTCAAGGCGCAAGGTTAGAGATTGATCGATCTGAAATAAATTGGTTTCAGGTCCCCTCCCCCTCGTGGGGCTATCGCATATGCCCCCTCGCCCCCACGCATGTGGGGGAGAGGGTAGGGGGGGTCGTTCAACGAGCGAAATTGTTGAGAAATGAGCCTGCGGCAACCGCCCCCTCACCCTGCCCTCTCCCCCGCTGGCGCGGTGGAGAGGGGCACATGCGATGGCCCTCTCCACCAGGGGGAGGAAAGCAAGCCGGTCGCCGTCCGATATAATTGGACTATGCTTTGTAACACAGTATCCTCAACCGAAACTGATGGCCTTGAAGGCGCGGGTCTGTTCGGTGAGCGCCACTTCGGTGGGCAGGCGCTCCATCGAGGAGGCACCATAGAAGCCATGGCAATTCTTGGTGTTGCGCAGGATATAATTCGCGTCCCCGGGCATGGACACGGGTCCGCCATGGACGATGACGATGGCATCCTTGTTGATGCGCAGCGCCGCTTCGGCCCATTCATCGACAAGGGCCGGGCAGTCTTCGAGTTTCAGAGCGGTCCTCGATCCGATCGAGCCGCCCGTGGTGAGGCCCAGATGGCAGACGATGATGTCGGCTCCGGCCTTGGCCATGGCGGCGGCCTCGCCGGCATTGAAGACGTAAGGCGTGGTCAGCATGTCCTTGGCATGGGCAAGGGAGATGAGATCGACCTCGAGGCCATAGGACATGCCGGTCTCCTCCAGGTTGGCGCGCAAGTTTCCGTCGATCAGGCCAACCGTCGGAAAGTTCTGGATGCCGGAAAAGCCGATGGCCTTCACGTCGTCAAGGAACTTGTCGAAGATGCAGAAGGGATCGGTGCCATTGACGCCGGCCAGGACCGGGGTGCGCTTGGTGACGGGTAACACTTCGCGGGCCATGTCCATGACGATGTCGTTGGCATTGCCATAGGCCAGGATGCCAGAGAGCGAACCCCGGCCCGCCATGCGGTAACGCCCCGAATTATAGATGACGATGAGGTCGATGCCACCCGCCTCCTCGCATTTGGCGGAGAGTCCCGTACCCGCCCCGCCGCCGATGATGGGGATGCGGCGGCGCTTCATGTCCTGGAATTTTTCCATCAGGGCTTTACGTTCGAAGCGGGGCAATCGTGTTCTCCATTCTAACCGGGTTCAGCCGATAATGGCGCCTGGTGCCGCGAACTGCAACACCCCGGATCGGGCGGGGTTAGAGCTGGCAACGTGGGAGGGGGCACTTGCCATTTGTAACCATGTGGTTATCATGCCAAGTGCCATGTCACATCCGCGAAACCCGGCATGATGAAGCCCGCCGCAGGAAAACCACGCGATCCGGAAGCCACCCGGCGCCGGATTCTGGGCGCAGCCAAGGCGGAGTTCGCCCGCAAGGGCTTAGGCGGAGCGCGCGTCGATGATATCGCGGCGCGCGC
The DNA here is from genome assembly GCA_031430715.1 of Hyphomicrobiales bacterium. Lineage (GTDB taxonomy): Bacteria > Pseudomonadota > Alphaproteobacteria > Rhizobiales > Aestuariivirgaceae > Aestuariivirga. The sequence continues at coordinate 5,074 of JANPCA010000140.1, forward strand.
CAGGATCAACATGCGCATGCTCTACCACTATTTCGGCAAGAAGGAGGAGCTGTTCCGCATCACGCTCGAGGACGCCTATGCGGGCATCCGTGAGGCCGAGGCGCGGCTCGAGATCGAACACGACGAGCCGTTGACGGCCCTCAAGCGGCTGGTCCGCTTCACCTGGGACTATTATCTGGCCAACCCCGAGTTCATAACCCTGGTCAACAGCGAGAACCTGCACAAGGCCAGACACATCAAGGCCTCGGAGCGGATTCGCGAGATCAGCAGGCCCTTCGTGGGACGCATGAAGGCCTTGCTCGACCGGGGCCGCGCCACGGGGCTGTTCCGCGCCGGTCTCGATCCGGTGCAGGTCAATATCACCATCGCCGCCATCGGCTACTATTATCTCACCAACCGCTTCACCGGCTCGATCATTTTCGAGCGCGACCTGATGGGCGGCCTTGCCCTGGCCGAGCGGCTCGAATTCAACACCAGCACCATCCTGCGCCTCGTGTGCACGCCGGAGACGCTGGCAACACTTGAGGCACAGGAATGACCCAGACCGCTTTCATCACCGGTGCCGGCCGGGGCATCGGACGGGCCATAGCACTGGCGCTCGGCGAGGCCGGCTTCGATATCGCCGCCGCAGACCTCGATCAATCGGACGAGCTGCTGGCCACCACCGGGGAGATTGCCGGCAAGGGCCACAAGGCCGTTGCAATTTCGGGCGACATCTCCAGGATCGAAGACCACCACCGCATGCTCGATGAAGCACGGGCCGCACTTGGGGACCTGACGACCCTTGTCAACAATGCCGGCGTTTCGGTCATGAACCGCGGCGATCTGCTCGATGTGACGCCGGAAAGCTACGACCGCTGCCTCAGTGTCAATACGCGCGGCACGTTCTTTCTCACCCAGGCCTTCGCGCGCCGCCTGCTCGATGTCAAATCCCACGCCCATCGCAGCATCGTCACGGTGACGTCGGCCAATGCCGTGGCGCCCTCCATCGCGCGCGGCGAGTATTGCGTGTCGAAGGCAGGCCTCTCGATGATGTCGAAGCTGTTCGCCGCCAGGCTCTCAAACGAGGGTATCGGTGTCTATGAAATTCAACCGGGCTTCATCGAGACCAGCATGACGGCACCTTCCAAGCCCAAGTACGACAAGCTGATCGATGAGGGGCTGACCGTCATCAAGCGCTTCGGCAGCTCCGAAGAAGTGGCGCGGATCGCGGTGACGCTGGCCACCGGGCTCCTGCCCTATACCAGCGGCCAGATCATCCAGGCCGATGGCGGCCTCCTGACCGTGAGATATTGATGGATGCGTGATCTTGGGCAAGCGTTGGACCATTGTGCCATCAATACGGCAACGCTCGGCTTCCAGGCGCAGATCAAGCAGGTGATCGAACATGTGGCGCGGGCGGGTTTCGGAGCCATCGCGCCATGGCGGCGCGAGATCGAGGGCGGCGATGTGAAAGCAGTCGCGCGGCTTATCCGGGACGCCGGCCTCAAAGTCTCGGGCTATTGCCGCAGCACCTATATTCCGGCCGCTGACCGCGCGGGTTTCCTGGCCAATGTCGAGGCCAACCGGCGGGCCATCGCGGACGCGGCGACGCTGGGTTCCACCTGTTTCGTGATGGTGGTCGGAGGCTTGCCAGCGGGTTCCAAGGACATCGCGGCGGCGCGCGCCCAGGTGGCGGAAGCAACCGCTGTGTTGCTAGAGCACGGCAAGGCGTGCGGCGTGCGGATCGCGCTTGAACCTTTGCATCCGGTCTATGCGGCTGACAGATCCTGCCTGTCGCTTCTCTCAGAGGCACTCGATCTTTGCGATGCCATCGAGGGGAACGCGGACAATCCCTGGCTCGGCGTACTCATCGATGTCTATCACACGTGGTGGGATCCGAACCTCTGGCACGGCATCGCACGGGCTGGAACCACCAACCGCATTTTCGGATTTCACGTCTGCGATTGGCTGGTGCCGGCCGGAGACGTGCTGAACGACCGCGGCATGATGGGCGATGGCGTCATCGATGTCCCGGGCATCCGCCGCAGGGTCGAAGAGGCGGGTTACTTGGGTCCGGTCGAAGTCGAAATCTTTTCGGCCAAGAACTGGTGGAGGAGGCCCATGGATGAAACGCTTGCGGTGTGCCGGGCGCGCCTTGCGGCCGCTACGTGACTCAGTCCTCCCAGCGGCCCGCCATCCACGTTGGATTGATGGTCCGGCCTTGATTGGTGCCGATTGCCGAGAGCAAGGCCATGTCGGAACCGGACAATTCGAAGTCCAGGGCGCGGAGATTGGACAGTGCATTGGCGCGCTTGGTTGTCATCGGAATAGCCACCACTCCTTGTTGCACGATCCAGCGCAGAACCACTTCCGAGGCGGCACGCGCCACACGCCGCGCCACTTCCTGCACCGCGGCGGGTTTGAGTGCCCGGCCGCGGGCCAGCGGACTGTAGGCGGTAAGTGCGATGCCGAGTTTTCCAGCCTCGGCCAGCAGCCCGCTCTGGTCGAGCAAGGGATGAAACTCGACCTGGTTGCAGATGATGGCGCCGCCGGTGAGCACCTGTGCCCGGCGCATCATGGCGGCCGTGAAATTGCTGACACCGATGGCCCGGGCCATGCCTTTCTGCTTCTCTTTGGCAAGCCGTTCCAGCGCCGCGTCGAAGTCCGCCGCGGGCGGTGGCCAATGAATGAGCAGCAGATCGGCAGGGCCTCCAAGATCGTCCATCGAGCGCGCCACGCTGGAGGCGAAGCGGTCCTTGCCCGCGTTTCCGGGGTCGACCTTGGTCACAACATAGAGTTCGGAACGCGCGATGCCGGAGGCCACGACGGCGCGGCCGGTATCTGCCTCGTTGCCATACATCTGGGCCGTGTCGATGTGGCGGATGCCACAATCGAGAGCCATGGCGATGGCCGATTGCGCCTCCCCGCCGCGCAAGGGATAGGTGCCGAGGCCGAGGACCGGAATGCCGTTGCGGCGGTCCATGGCTGATACCGGCATGCTGATCTCCCTTGCCATCCTGACCCATTTGCCGGACTAGCCCGATCCTGCAAGGTGGATCAAGTGCATACCAGTTCCCATTTGGCGAGCGCATCATGAGCGGCTTCTCGAGCATCATTCCCACACCGAGGTTTTCAAGCGATATCTATGTGCAGATTCGCGACACGGCGCGGCGCTTCGCAAGCGACCGGGTGCGGCCGCTGGCCGCTGAATTGGATGACACGGAGGCCTTTCCGGCCGGCATCTATCAGGAGATGGCCGCGCTCGGCCTGTTTGGCATCACGGTTCCGGACGAGTTCGGAGGTGCCGGCCTCGATGTGCTGTCCTATGCCCTCGTCATGGAGGAGCTGTCGCAGGGCTACGCTTCAATTGCCGATCAATGCGGGCTGGTGGAACTGATCGGCACGCTTTTATCCGTGTACGGAACAGAGGCGCAACGCGCCAGCCACCTTGCTGGTATTCTGGCGGCGCGAACCCGTGTGGCCTATTGCATCACCGAAGCCGAAGCCGGGACGGATGTGTCCGGCATCCGGACCACCGCTGTCCGCGACGGTACTGGCTGGAGGCTATCGGGATCGAAAATCTGGATTCACAACGCGCCCGTCGCCGACACCGGGTTCGTTCTGGCGCGCACCGATCCGGCTCTTGGCCATCGCGGCATGTCGATCTTCATCGCCGATCTCAATGGCAAGGGCGTGTCACGCGGCAAGAAGGAGAAGAAAATGGGACAGCGCGCATCACCGGTTGGCGCATTGCATTTCGACGGCGTGAGTCTGGGCGAAGATGCGCTGCTGGGCCAAATGAACCGTGGCTTCCACATCATGATGAGCGTTCTCGACAAGGGCCGCATCGGCATCGGTGCGCTGGCCACCGGCATCGCGCAAGCGGGGCTCGACGCGGCACTCGACTATGCCAGGACGCGCAAGCAGTTCGGCAAGGCCATCGCCGAAAATCAGGGCCTGCAATGGATGCTGGCCGACATGCAGAAGGACATCACCGCGGCCCGTGCCCTGGTTCATCGCGCCGCAATGACCATGGACGCGGGGCTCCCCGCCACCATGGATTGTTCCATCGCCAAGTGCTTCGCCGGCGATATTGCCGTCCAGCACACGGCCAACGCGGTGCAGATTTTCGGCGGCTCCGGCTATATCCGCGGCTTCGAAGTGGAGCGCCTCTACCGCGATGCCAAGATCACCCAGATCTACGAAGGCACCAACCAAATCCAGCGAAGCATCATCGCCCGCGAGTTGCTGAAGTCATGATGATGCCCACGGACCATGATGGGCGCCTGTCTCGCCGATGCGCTCGAAACCATGGGCACCAAAGAAATCGCGCTGCGCCTGGATGAGATTGGCGGAGCCGCGGCCCTGCCTGTAGCTGTCGAAATAGGCCAGCGCGGACGACAGGGCGGGAACAGGCGAGCCGGCTCTGGCGGCCTCCGCCACGACCTGGCGCAGCGCCATGTGGGTGTCTTTCATCATCGCCACGAAATCGGGCGCCATCAAGAGATTGCCCTGGCCGCCAGTGCCCGAGAAGGCCGCCGCGATACGATCCAGGAACTGCGAGCGGATGATGCAGCCCGCCCGCCAAATCCTGGCGATCACCGGCATGGGCAATTGCCAAGCGAAATCGGCCGAGGCTTGCGCCAGAACGGCGAAGCCCTGAGCATAGGCGGCGATCTTTCCGGCATAGAGTGCCGCTTCGAGATCGGCGATGAAGGCCGCCCGGTCAGGCGGCGCGAAGTGCAGGGGTGCGATGGCATAGGTGCTTTCCGCCATTTGCCGCTCGCCCTTCAGGGCCGACAGGATGCGGGCCGCCACGGCGGCTTCGATGGCGGTGGCAGGAACGCCCATGGTTTGCGCCTCGATCACCGACCACTTGCCCGTGCCCTTCTGCCCGGCGCGGTCTTCGATGATGTCGGCCATCGGCAGTCCGGTCCTGGGATCGTCGGCGGCCAGCACCTTGGCGGTGATCTCGATCAGGAAGGAGTTGAGGCGGCCTTCGTTCCAGCGCGCGAAAATGGCCCCGATCTCCTTGGCGCCGAGACCCAGGCCATCGCGCAGGATGCCGTAGATTTCGGCGATCATCTGCATGTCGGCATATTCGATGCCGTTGTGGATGGTCTTGACGAAATGGCCAGCACCTCCGGGGCCCAGCCTCGCGCAGCAGGATTCGCCCTTGTATCTGGCGGCGATGGCGTTGAGCACCTTCTCGACACGGGCATAGGACTGCGCGGTGCCGCCCACCATGATCGAGGGTCCGTGGCGCGCCCCTTCCTCGCCGCCCGATACGCCCATGCCGATGAAGGTGAGGCCCGAGCCGTCGAGTTCGGCAAAGCGGCGGACGGTATCGCGGAAATTGGCATTGCCGGCATCGATGATGATGTCATCGGCCGACAGCAGGCGGCGCAACTGGGCAATCGTCTGGTCCACCGGATCGCCGGCCTTCACCAGAATGATGACCGGGCGGGGCGGCCTGATTGCAGCCGCAAACGCGCCGAGGGTCGCGCATGGAATGATGCGGGAGGCGAGTTCGCCAGCGCCCGCATGGAATTTCGACGCCGTCTCCGCCGTGCGGTTGTAGACGGCAATGGGGAAGCCCTTCCCGGCGATATTGAGCGCCAGATTGGCGCCCATCACGCCAAGGCCGATCATGCCGATTTCAGCTTGTGCCATGTTGTCCGCTCCCCCGCCGGCTTGTTGCTTTTGCAGACGTTATGGCGCGTTAAGGCGGCGCACTCAATGCCCGGCCGTTCCGCTATGCGGTGTTGCCCGCATCGACGGTGATCACCGTCCCGGTGATGTTGCGGCCGCCCTCTCCCATGAGGAACTCGACGGCGCGGGCCACGTCGCCAGCCCCGGCCAGGCGTTGCAGGGCGCTGCGCCTGGCGATCTGGGCGCGCTTCTCCGCTCCCAGTCCTTCGGTCATCGCGGTTTCGATGAAGCCCGGCGCCACGGCATTGACGGTCACTCCGGCGCGGCCCACCTCGCGCGCCAGCGATCTTGTGAAGCCGGTCATCGAGGCCTTGGTCGCGGCATAGACCGACAGGGCATGGTAACCAGTGGACGCGATGACCGACGACATATTGACGATGCGCCCCTCGCCCTCCGACAGCATGGAGCGGATGACCTGCCGGGTGAGTGCGATGGGCGACAGCGTGTTGATGCGGATCAATTGCTCGATCTCGGCGAGCGGCATGACGGCGAGGAGGCCTTCGGTGCCAAGCCCGGCGTTGTTGACCAATCCATAGATGGGGCCGTGGGCTTTGCGGATGTCCCTCACGAATTGCGGCATGGCTTCGAGATTGCCGAGATCATAGGGCGCGAAGTGGAGCGCTCCTCCGGGTGCTGCCGCAATGGCCGCCGCCAGTTGCGGGGTTTCGCCGCGGGCCACGGCGATGGCGCGGTATCCGGTTGCCGCCAGGCGCTCGCAAATGGCAAGGCCCAGGCCGCGGCTGCCACCCGTTACGATGACGTTACGCATTCTGGCGCGAGACCTTGCCGCCCGGTGTCATCTCAATCGCCGTCACCAGGTTGATCAGGGCCGGAACCTTGTGGGGGGCAAGCGTGGAACGGCAGAGCGCCAGGATATCCTGCTTGATCAGATCGCTGTTTGCGGCAGTCTCGCACAGCACGACGTCGGCGACGACGATGGCGCCGATCACCGGACTCTTGCGCGGTTTCACCCGCGATTGGCGCACGGCGCCGTGACGGTTGATGACCGTCTCGACCTCTTCGGGATGAACCTTGAGGCCGCCGACGTTGATGATGCCGCCGCGGCGGCCCGCAAAATAGCAACGGCCATTGCGAAGCTCGACCATGTCCCCGGTGTCGACCCAGCCATCGGCATCGGTGAGTTCGAGATCGGGGCGGCCCGCATAATGGCTCGCCATGCGGTTCGACCTGATGTGCAGCGCGCCGTCGGCCATGCGCAGTTCAACGCCATTGCGGGGCTCGGCGAGATAGGATTCCGGGAAACCCTCCAACCCATCGTTCACATCGAAGCCGACGCCGGCTTCTGTCGAGGCATAGGCATGGCCGATGGCGGCATCCGGGAAATTCAGCCGCAGTGAATCCAGAATGGCCTGATCGGCAATCTCGCCGGAGAGCCTGATGTAGGCCGGGTGGAATTGGGCGATGGCGGCACTCATCAGAGCCTTGCGCCAGTGGGTCGGCGTGCCCGATACATGGCTCACGTTTTCGGCCGCCAGGCGCGCCAGATGATCAGCCACGGGTTCACCGGGCCGCGAGAGAACGAGGCTGCCACCGCCGAACACGGCGCGCAGGAATATCTGCAGTCCGCCATAACGGCGGATGTCATAGAATGTGGCCCAGACCGGCGGCGACGTGGACAGCGTTCGAGATGCGATTGCACCCGTCAATCCGGCGAGCGTATGAACGGCGATCTTCGGATCGCCGGTGGTGCCCGAGGTGAGCATCAACCATTCCGTCCGGAGGCTGATGCGCGCCTTCCCGGCAAGTGGCACGATATCGAGATTGGGAACATAGACGGAGGTCAGGCCCGAAGCCGCAAAGGCGCCCGGATCGGAACAGACGATGGCATCGGCTTCCGCATCGCGAATAATGGGGGCAAGCTGGGCTTCTTTCACATCGGGCGGCAGAAGCACGAGACGGCGGCAGAGGCCATCAAGCTCAATGAGAACGAGTGCGGCCTCCAACTGGCTAGCCACGGCGATCAGCACCGACTTGCCGGCCAGTTCATCAGCCGCATCACCGAGGCAACTGCCATGCCGCATCCGGGCAAGCGCAACGCGAATGCCGCCGCCGCCTAAGGTGCCCGCCGCCGCAACAAGCGCGGAGCGGAGCGTTTCAGGCGGGGACGGCGGCATTGTCATAAACGCTGACGAATTCCCCGAGTGTCACCGGAAATTCGATCTCGTCCGAAGACGCGAACGGATCAAACCCAAGCTTGTCCTCAAGCCTTGCCACGAGAATGGCAAAGCACAGGGAATCCAGTCCCGATTCCAGCAGTTCGAGATCATCCGTCAGTGGGCGGAGCATCTTGTTCTGTTCCACCGCGACCTGCTGGATTGCCGAGATAATCATTAACCGTGCGGACATTGATTGCTGCTCCATGGTGCGCCTTCTCATGTATAACGCTTATGTCGAATTCAGCGAAAATCCTTTGCTTATAAGGTTAAATCAATGCAGCCCGGCGCCACCAGGGAACGTGTACGTTGCCGTCTGATTTCAGCGGATGATTTGGGCGCGGTCGTGGAGCTCCTGTGCGAAGGCTTCAAGGGACGTCAGCGCAGCGGCTGGGAACGGGGCCTGGAGATCATGCGCCAGCGCGAAGTGCCCGAGGGCGCGCCGCGCCATGGTTACTGTCTTGAGGCCGGGGGCAAACTGGTGGGCGTCATCCTGCTCATCGCATCGGCGCGGATGATCGGCGGCCAGCCTGCCGTCTTTTCGAATGTGGCGAGCTGGTATGTCGGTCACCATTACCGCGCCTATGCGCAGTTGCTTGTCTCGGTGGCACTCCGCAACAAGGAAACAACCTATACCAATATCTCCGCGGCACCCCACACATGGCCGATCGTCGAAAACCAGGGATACACGCGTTACTGCTCAGGCCTGTTCTTCGCGGCCGCGGCGCTCAAGGCACCGCAGCGTGGCGTGCGGCTCGAGACTCTCGGTCTCCCGGGTTCACGTCCCGAATTTGAGGCGATGCCGGATTATGCCGTGCTGCAACGGCATCGGCAGATGGGCTGCCAGGTGATCATCTGCCGCGAAGGTGAAACACTGACGGGCTTCGTCTTCCGGCGTTACCGCATCCGCTCGGGCAGGCTCGTGCTGCCAGCGATGCTGGTCATTCATGCGCCGGACCGCGCGCAGCTGATCAGGCTTGCTGGAAATCTGGCGCGGCATCTCGCCCGGCGCGGCGCACCCTTCCTGGTGATGGATGCCGATGGCCCCGTCGAAGGCCTTCACGGCATTTACACCGCGGCCCGCGGACGCAAATATTTCAAGGGGCCGCACCGCCCCGCCCTGTGCGATCTCACCGACAGCGAGTTCGCTATTTTTGGAGTCTGATCCCATGGCGAAGTCCCGCACGGCGGCCCAGGTGCTGGTCGATCAGTTGGTTATCAACGGCATCGCGCATGTGTTTTGCGTGCCGGGCGAGAGCTTCCTTCCCGTGCTCGATGCGCTCCGCGATTCACCGATCATGGTCACGGTCTGCCGTCAGGAGGGCGGGGCCGCCATGATGGCGGACGCCGTGGGAAAGGCCACCGGGCGGCCCGGCATCTGTTTCGTGACGCGCGGGCCTGGCGCCACCAACGCGTCGGCCGGCATTCACATCGCGCAACAGGATTCGACGCCGGTCATCATGTTCGTGGGGCAGGTCGAGCGCCGGATGAGGGAGCGCGGCGCGTTTCAGGAAATGGATTACCGCGCGGTGTTCGGCAGCATGACCAAGTGGACGGCCGAGATCGACGATCCGTCCCGCATGGCGGAATTCGTGTCGCGCGCCTTTCATCAGGCAACGGCGGGGCGGCCCGGACCGGTGGTTCTGGCGCTGCCGGAGGATATGCTCAGCGAGCAGGTTGACGTTTCCGATGCGCCACCCTGGCAGGCAGTCGAAGTGGCGCCGGCGGCAGAGGATCTGGCGCGCATTGTTTCCCTTCTTGCCGGCGCCGAACGCCCGCTGCTTATCCTGGGCGGAAGCCGCTGGACGCCCGAGGCTTGCGCCGCGATCACACGCTTTGCGGAGGCGCAGCACCTGCCGGTCATCACCAGCTACCGGCGGCTGCCGCTGTTCGATGCGCTGCATCCGAACTACGCCGGAGACTTGGGAATCGGACCCAATCCGAAATTGATCAGTAGGCTGAAGGCCGCGGACCTCATCATATTGGCAGGCGGACGGTTGGGCGAGATTCCCTCGCAAGGCTACACGCTACTTGACATTCCAGGCCCTCAGGCCAGGCTCATCCATATCTATCCCGATGCGGCGGAGCTTGGCCTTGTCTATAGGCCCTATCTCTCCGTGCAAGCCTCGCCGCAACGCTTCGCACCTGCCTTGGCAGAGCTGCCCGCCACCGCCAATCCACCGTGGCAAACAAGCGCTTCGGCGGCTCATGACGAATATTTGTCGTGGACCGAGCAGGCCACGCCGCAGCCCGGCCAAGTCAATCTCGGCGAGATCATGGTCTGGCTGCGCAATCAGCTTCCCGGTGACGCCATCATCTGCAACGGCGCGGGGAACTATGCATCGTGGATTCACCGCTTCTTCCGCTTCCGGCGTTTCGCCAGCCACATCGCGCCGACATCCGCCTCGATGGGTTATGGCATGCCGTCAGCCGTGGCCATGAAGCGGCTCCATCCCGATCGCACCATCATCTCGATCAATGGCGATGGCGATTTTCTGATGAATGGCCAGGAATTCGCCATCGCCGTCCAATATAATCTGCCGATCATCGTTCTGGTCTGCGACAATGGCATCTACGGCACGATCCGCATGCATCAGGAGCGTGAGTATCCCGGCCGCCAGATCGCCACCGATCTGCGCAATCCGGATTTTGCCGGCTATGCGCGGGTTTTCGGCGGTTTCGGCGTGACGGTCGAAAAGACCGCGGATTTCGCGGCCGCCTTCAATGCCGCAAAGGCTTCGGGGCAGCCCGCGATCATTCATATCAAGATCGATCCCGAAGCGATCCTGCCCGGAACCACACTCACACGCATTCAGGAGCAAGCGCGGCAGCGCCTCGCTTCAAGCTGAGCTCCTAGCCGTGGGCAAAGTCCCAGTAAAGTTTGCGGGCCTTGGTGTAGAACGGCCCAGGCTGCAGATCGCGGTCATCGATGCGCGTCACCGGCATCAGCTTGGAGAAATTACCCGACGAAAATATCTCATCGGCGGATTGGAAATCGGCATAGGTCAGTGCAACTTCGTGGACCGTGACGCCGGCGCCGCGCAACAGGGCGATCACGCGGCGGCGCGTAATGCCGTTGAGAAATGTGTCATTGGGCGCCGGCGTCAAGACCTCGCCGCCGCGCGCCATGAAAATATTGGCATTGGCCAATTCGGTGATGTTGCCAAGTAAATCCGGAACCAGGCAATTGCCGAAGCCGCGCGCCTCGGCTTCGGCAAGGGCGCGGGCATTGTTGGGATAGAGGCAGCCGGCCTTGGCATCGACCGGGGCCGTGTCGCGGCTGGGACGGCGAAAGGGCGATAGGGTCACGGACAGGTTGCCAGGCTGCGGCATGGGTGCTTCGTAAATGCACAGGCACCAGTTGACCGATTGCGGATCGTGCTTCACGCCGCCACCCGCGGCACCGGCCTCGGCCCAATACATCGGGCGGACATAGAGCGCCTTCGCGGCATCGAATCTGGCGATACCCTCGTGCGCGAGATCAAGCCATTCCTCATCGCTGACCAGCGTTGCGAGGCCGAAGCTCCGCGCCGAGTGATTGATCCGCTGCATGTGCAGGTCGAGATCGGGGGCAACGCCTTCGAAAGAGCGCGCACCATCGAAGATCGTCGAACCGAGCCATGCGCCATGGCTGCGCGACCCCATGATCGGCACGTTGCCTTCCTGCCAGCGGCCATCGAAGAACGTCCATGTGGCGGAGATCGTGGGGAGCTTGACAGGCCGCGGCATGAATGAACCTCAGTTGGCGCCCATCAGCGAGCTTTCACCCTTGGGTGGCGAAATCTTGTGTTTCACGGCGCGCAGCAGCTTGATCAGACCGCCCACCGGCCCAGGCAGAACCTTCCGGCAGAAGGCCACCTTGCGCACATATTTGTCAATCGTCCAGGTGGCTTTTGAACCGGCCGGGAAGAAGATAACATCCCCCGCGCCCAGAGTGCGCGCCGGACTGTGGCCATCCTCGATCGTAACGCTGCCTTCGATGAAGTGAATGGTCTCGTCGAAATCATAGGTCCAAGTGAACTTGCCCTTGCTGCAATCCCAGACGATGGTGCAGGCGGTCTGATCCTCGCTCCGTGAAAGGATGGCATTGCGGGCCACCGGGCGGCCTTCGAGGATCCAGGCCGGATTGATCGGCGAGGGTGAAAGTTCGACGTCGGGCTTCGAA
>JANPCA010000141.1:0-7895 GCA_031430715.1 Hyphomicrobiales bacterium
GTTACCAGCCGGTCACGCTTGATCCCAAGGACAGGCCCAAGCTCTTGGCCTTGGGGTGGCTACCGATTCCGCTCATCGGCAAGGCAACCTACATCACTGAATGGAGCACGGCTGAAATCACCGATGTGTGGCTTGCTCAGCAGCTTGCCAAGCACCCGGACTATGAAGGCACGGGAATCCGCTGTGGTGAAGTGTCCGCCATTGATGTTGACATCCTCAAGAATGACGATTTGTGCAGCGACGTGGCGCACGTCATCGAGTCGGTGTTCGGTGAAATCACTCTTGTCCGCGCCTTCATAGGCCAGCGTCACAGTTTCGGCCTTGTCTTCACTCAGGTGGCCGTCCAGCACAAACACGGTAGTATCGAGCACCACAAGGGCCAACTCATCCTTGGTTCCGGCCAAATTGGACTCGATTACGGCGATCAGGTCATCAACGTCCTTGTCATTCGTGATCTTGAAGGAGTCGTCCAGCACATAGAAAGGCACCGTAGCCGGGTCACACTTCGGATCGCGGTCAAGCATCGCTTCACGGGCACGGGAATTGACACCGGGCGAGTCTTCTGCTGCCACATATACCACAGCACCATGACGGCTCACTCGATACTCAATACCCTTCCTCTTAGGATCGCCATGGAAGCCCACGGACGGCATTGCGATGTCTACGCCGATCTTCACTGCCGCCGTGGTTTTCAATGACTGCTCACCGCCATAGAACAGGCCACGCATGCCAGCCGGGATGTAGTCGTCAATGATGTAGTCAACCGTTTCGGTGCGGTCCTTGGAAACCTGTTTCAGATTGAAGCGGGACTGGCGCGACCTGGACTCGATGCCTGCAACATTCTTGGCATCGGCAACAGGAGCACCGGACTCCAGATCGTCAAAGCGGTCCATCAGGCTCGCATGGGTGACCGGCATACCATTGGCGAGTGCCAGATTCACAAGATAGCCGTAGCCTGCATTCCGGTCGCGGCCTTCACGCTTGCGGGCGGACTTGATAGCCACGTCAATGGCCCCATCATTGTCGTAGGTGGCCGGGGTGTCACCATGCCAGCCATCCTTTGATCCGGCGTACAACTCGCCACGGCTGAAATCGCGGATGTGCTCATCCATGTCAAATTCGCCGGGTGCATCCGTCAGCAAGGACTCCGATTCGACAAAAGCACCGATGGCCTTGAACCACTCAAGATAAGAGACACTGGGGTCCACATATCGGGACACTTGCATAAATTCGTCATAGGGAATCGGCTCGCCCTTCCTGTCACTCACCTTGCCGTCAAATTCGTCCAACTTGCCGATGATGCCCCCGCGCGCCGTCAGCCGTTCGGCCACAAGGTTGAAAAAGAGGTCCACATTCTCCGGCTTGGCAATGGGCGGCACAAGTTCCGCGTATTCAGTGAGCGGCGACTCGGCATTGAACCACGCATAATCGAAAGCGTCGTGCTTGCCCTCTACAGTAGGGACATGGCCGAATGCGCCGAACTGCTGACCCTTGGCCAAAAACTCAATCTTGTGGCGGTTGCCGCTCTTGTCGGTGAAATCGAGGATTCGCTTGGCCAGCGGTTCGGGAGTCTGGACAGGAACAAGGAAACCTTTTGAACCGCGACGGGCAAGAGTGACCTTGCCGAATACCTCTTCAATGACATGCGCCACGTCGCTGCACAAATCGTCATTCTTGAGGATGTCAACGTCAATGGCGGATACATCGCCGCAACGGATGCCCGTGCCATCATAATCCGGGTGCTTGGCAAGCTGCTGAGCAAGCCATACATCGGTGATTTCCGCCGTGCTCCATTCGGTGATATAGGTTGCCTTACCGATGAGCGGAATCGGTAGCCACCCCAAGGCCAAGAGCTTGGGCCTGTCCTTGGGATCAAGCGTGACCGGCTGATAACCGCTCCAATCCGTCAACGGGTGGCGCGGGAACGGCAACACGGTAGCCGTGCCCTTGGCAATTTCATCCGTGTGCGGATTAGTCTTGCGGGAGTTGGGATTCTGTGTCATATAGGGGCATCCTTCTGTTACTCAACTGACTGACTTTGCATCGCCCCGGTTCCAGCCGGGGTTTTGCTTTTCTAGGCTATGCCGCCATGGGACGGATCGGCCTCTAGGAAATACGCGGGCGACGTGGTGATAGGGCGCATTCAACCTCTTCACGCATGTAGGCTGCCGCGCCATAGGAACAGTCCAACCGTTGGACCGTTTCCAAATCGTTGGGGGCTTTATTCGGCGGCTGCCATTCCAGAATCTTGCTCATGCCAATCCCTCCCATCTGTCCATTCTGCTCATGGTGGATTCGAAGATTTTGCGTTCGTGAAGCCATGAGGGCGGGACACAGATGGTTCCGCCATCGCTTTCGCAGACCACCACAATGGAGTCCTTGAAAACGGCGCTGATCCTCCAAAGGTCGCCATAAGCGTCCTTGACGTACTTGCCGAGAATGAAATTCGTGGGGGTGCGCTTGTTCATGGCGACTACTCCCCACAACTGGGGTGAGCGGGGTGGCCCACGGGTGGCATGACGGGCGGATTGAAGATGCCCAATACCTTGGCGCTGTAGAGCCATCCCCTGCCAAGAAACGCGGCGGGACGGACAAGACGACTTGCATATGCCGTGGTGGTCAATCGCCTTTCATCAAGGCCCATGGCAACGGCTGCCTCAGCAATCGAGGCCGCGCGATCTTCACCGCGCAAGACAGCGGCAAGCCATGATGGGTCCGTCTTCACGGCCTTGCAAAGGGCCATGAACGGGATGGACTGATTTTCGTTGGTGTGGGGTTTGCCGACGAGTCGGCTGATAGTGCGGGTGCCGACACGCAAAGCCATGGCGGCTTCGGTGCGGTCAACGAGTCGGGGTAGGTCTAGTACCATTGTCGCTTCTCCTATGGATGGATGGAGAAACGACTCAGCCTCAGCCTATGCCGCGTCTCCGGTTTCGTTGGTCGTCTTCATCGTCTTGACTCCTGTTCACCGTTGGCTCTCCCTCAGGTGACATTGCGAAAGCTAACACAGCAAGAACCGTGCCACAATCCCCTTTTTGTGACTCTGTTCTCTTTTTCAGATTAGATGCCTATGGACCGGTCAAATTAGGCATGAAAATAGGTATGATGCTAGGTATCTAACCCCTTGAAGAGGCTGGTTATTCAATGAAATAAGGGGGTTATGAGTGGCGGAGACGGAGGGATTCGAACCCTCGATACGCTTTCACGTATGACGATTTAGCAAACCGTTGCCTTCAGCCACTCGGCCACGTCTCCTCAGGCCTGGGCTTTTGCCGCGAAATGCGGGCCGATGCAAGTCTTGCGTCGCTCACGCTTTGGCGGCCAGCGGAAACTCGGTCAGCAGGCGCTGTTCGAGGGCCACCAGGTCGGCGGGCAATGCCAGCCCCGTGGCACGCAGCTCGTTCAGTTTCTGGTGAATCTCCTCATAAAGCTCATGCAGATCCTGCGGCTGGTTGTTCATTTCGCCCAGCAGCACGCCGATCTGCGCCTTCAATTCCTCAAATGCCATGTCTGACCACGCTCCTGAATGACTGACGGAACAATAGCAGAATTCGCCACGGCTGCAGTTAAGATCGATTCTAATTCCGACTAAATTGCTCGGTTTTTATTGACAAGCGATTTGCGCTGGATCATAGAAGCCGCCAACACCCCGTTGCAGAGAGGATCGCATGTCCATTTCCCGCCGCCGCTTCATCATCGCCGCCGCCGCTGCGGCAACGCTTGCCGGTCCGGCCCGCGCCGAAGGCACCGTCAATGTCTATTCCTACCGCCAGCCAGCCCTCATCGATCCGCTCTTCGCCGCCTTCACCAAGAAAACCGGCATCGCGGTGCGCACCGTCTTCGCGGAGAATGGCCTGATCGAGCGCCTCGCCCAGGAAGGCCGCAACAGCCCCGCCGATCTGCTCCTCACGGCTGACGTGGGCCGCCTGGTGGAGGCGGCGGACCGCGGGCTCGCGCAAGCCGCCGGTTCAGCCCTCATCACGGCCAAGGTACCGGCCAATCTCCGCGACAAAGCCAACCTCTGGTTCGGCCTCACCATGCGGGCCCGCGTCGTCTATGCCTCGGTCGAGCGCCTCAAGGCGGACAAGATCACCTATGAGGAACTGGCAAGCCCGGCCTGGAAGGGCAAGATCTGTATCCGGCCCGGCAACCACCCCTATAACCTCGGCCTCATCGCCGCCATGATCGCCCACAAGGGAGAGGACGCCGCGCGCGATTGGTTGAAGGGCCTCAAGGCCAACCTGGCGGTCAAGCCCTCCGGCAATGACCGCAGCCAGGCCAAGAGCGTCTATGCGGGCGAATGCGATCTGGCCATCGCCAACACCTATTACATGGGCAAGATGCTCACCAACGAGGCGGAGCCCGAACAGAAAGACTGGGCCAAATCGGTGCGCATCGTGTTCCCGGCCTCGCCCGAATTCGGCACCCATGTCAACATTTCCGGCATGCTGCTGGCCGCCAATGCCCCCAATCGCGGCAACGCGTTGCAGTTGATGGAATTCCTGGCGGGCGACGAGGCCCAGCGTCTCTATGCAGATGGCAACTTCGAGTATCCCGTGAACCCGGCCATCCAACCCTCTGAAATCGTTAAGTCCTGGGGCACGTTCACACCTGACGCGCTGAACGTCGCCGACATCGCCCGCTTCGAGCCGGCGGCCGCCAAACTGGTCGATGAGGTGGGTTTCAACGACTGAAACCGGAGCATCGGCAGTTCGTCCGAAATCTGCCGATGCCCGGCCATGGTTAACCGTTTCTTTGTGGCTTTGGGCCGAAGACTGCCTATAGTAAGGCCAGCGGAGACATCATCATGCGCATCGTCATTGCACTTCTGGCCGCCCTTGCCTTTCCGGCCAGCCCGGCCCTGGCCTATGAGAATTTCATCCCGCTCGGCCACAATTACTCGCCCGGCAATTCGGAGCTTCCGGAGTTCAACAGCGCTCAGGATAAGCTCAACGCGCAAGTCGACATCTACGAGGCGGAAATCTATACGCGCCAGCGCACCGCCAAGTCCTTCTCCAGCCAGTTGCAGCGCTTTTCCAACGAACAGGAATTCAAGGGCAGCAGCGAGTTCATCGACTATTGAACCGAACGGCCTGATGCACTGACGTTCTCGCGTCTCGTTTGCCGTCATCCCGGACGGCGCGGGTGAAACCAGTGGCCGGTCCGGCATCCGGCAGGAGCGCGCCCTAAACCAGCTTCAGCCTTGTCCCGAGATCGAGACCCGGAAAAATCTCGCGCGTTACGGTGCCCGGATCGAGATTGAACAGATCGGCGGCCAGCCAGCCGATGTAGCGGCGCACGTCGTCGGCAGGCATCAGGTCGCGGCCCTCGTAGAGGTCGTCCGCGGCAACCCCCGGCCAGCGCGTTGACAGCACCTTGCCGCCGGAGCCGTTGGCCAGAAGCCCGCCCGCCAGGACCGCCAGCCCGCCGGTGCCATGGTCGGTGCCCTGGGTACCGTTGAAACGCGCGGTGCGGCCGAATTCGCTGACCGCCACAACGGCGGTGTTCTGCCAGTCGCGCCCCAGACCTTCCTTCAGCGTTTGCAGCGTGACCTTTAAGTCGGTGAGGCTCCGCGTGAGTTTCAGCTGCTGCCGGAAATGCGTATCCCAGCCATAGACGGAGAAGGCGGCGATGCGGCTTTCCCCGCTCAGCAGCTTGGCCGCCAGCGATGCCACCTCGCGCGCCGAAACGCCCCTGTCGACGTCCTCGACCTTCATCGACGGATCATTGCCGCTTTCGATCCGCTCATAGGCCGCCTTGAAGCCCGCGTCGTCCTTGTACAGAAGCCGCAGGAATTGCGTGCTATTGGCCCAGAAGCCAAGGTCCTCTTCCGGATAGACATTGAGATGACCGGTCGGCCCCCGCAGCATCAGCGAATCGCCGGTGCCGATGTCGGCGGCGAATTCGATGCGCTTGCTGCCGGCCAGTCCGATCAGGCGGTTGACCCAGCCGGTCTCGCTGGCGCGCGGCGAATCGCCGCCCAGTTCCAGCGTGTCCTGGGCCTCGAAATGACTGCGGCTGCGATAGGGCGTCGAGACGGCATGGACGAAGGACAGTTCCTTGGCCTTGAACAGCGGCACCAGGTCGGAGAGCGTCTGGTTGATCTGGAAGAAATTGTCGAGCGCCACCGCGGGCGACGGGCCGTTGGTCCCGTCGGCCGGCCGCAGGGCGGCATAGCCCTTGTCGCCGGTGGGCTGCACCACGTCGAGCCCGTCCATGCCGCCGCGCAGCACGATGACCACGAGGCGTTTGTCGGTGGGTGCCGCCGCCAGCGTCAGAACCGGCTGGCTGGAGAACGCCCCAAAGGCGGCGGCCGTATGCAGAAAGGCGCGGCGATTGAGCATGTTACCTCCGGTTGAATTCGGGGCTGGCAAAGACGAGCCCCATGCCTTCCAGCCGATTGCTGGCGAATTTGATGGTCTGCAGCGTATTCTTGGACGCCATCGGACCGAGCGCGCGGGCCACCACTTCGGTTGGCTCCGCCGCATCGATCTGCTTGATCAATTCGGGAATCCATTCCAGGCGCCGCGACAGAACCGACGGCGACAGCCAGAATTCGGGATCGTCCGTCCAGCCCTGGGGGGTGGGTGCCGACCATATGCCTTGCGTGAGCTTGTCCATGGCGCCCAAGGTCAGCAGATTGTCCATGCGCCTGCCCTTGCCGATGGGCGCCAGTTCCAGCGCGCCGGCTTTGAGCTTGGTTCCCCTGAGCGCGCTGATGACAAACTGATAGTCGTTGCGCATCTGCAAACCAAAAGGCTTGCCGTCGCCCACGTCGAGCAGCGTCTCGTAGACAGGTTTCAGTTCGCCATTGTTTGCCGCGAAGACCGAGGCAAGTTTGGCGGCCTCGGCGTCGCTGCCGGGACCGATGAAATGCAGCGCCAGCTTGCGCCCGATATGCTTGGCCGTGGCGGGATGGGCGGCCAGCATGCGCAGCGCGTCATGGAACTGGCTCCCCTGTTCTTTCCGTTTGCCATCGCCCCCGAAGGTGCGCCCCAGGAGAGTCTTGTCACCGGGCTCGGCGCGCTTGCGCGAGAACACCGTGCGTCCCCTGTCCATGGCCACGTGCCAGCCGGTCATGATCATGGCGAGAGCTGTCACGTCGGCCTGGGTATAGCCGCCGCCGGCGCCCAGCGTATGAAGTTCGAGAATCTCGCGGCCGAGGTTCTCGTTGATTCCCTTGCCGGACTTTTTGCCCAGTTCCGAACTGGGCCCGATGGAAGTCTGCAGGTTGAGGTAGTGCACCATTGCCGGAAAGAGCTCGGCGGCGATCAGCATATCGGCGAAATTGCCCAGGAGATTTGGCCAGATGACGCCCGGTTCATAGAAGCCGATCACCGGTTTGATCACTGGCCTGAGCCTGCTGACCGTGAAATGATTGACCCAGAATGCCGCCAGCCGCCCGAGGAAAGGTGTGTCCGTGTTGACCGCATCGAGCAGCCGTTGATGGTTTCTCTGCGCGTCCAGAAGCTGCGCTGCTATGGCCTTTACTTTCTTTTGCTTCTGGTATTCGTCGGCCTGCTTGTTTTTCTTCAGCTTGCGCACGGCACCCCCGGTCTTGGAGTGCTCGGCCAGTGCCACTTCCATTTCGGCCATGGCCGCCTTGCCGTCACCGAGCTTGCGGCCAAGTTCGGCTTTCGGATCGAACCTCTCGCCACGCGACGCATTGAGGCCGAACCCAAAGCGGTACGCGGTCACATAGTCAGCGTTTTCCAAGTCTCTGTCCCTCTATCGCGGGTCAGATGGTTGGCCGAACAATACGGCGCAAAAATGGTCCGGCGGGTCGCGCTCGAAGTCAGCCGCCCGCCGCTTCTTTTTCCGCGAGGGTTTTCAGATTGCCGAGGCCCTTGGCATAGTCGGCCCCAATCCAGCGGTCGAACATCAGGCTCATCCAG